>NZ_CP118605.1:1500000-1795000 GCF_029869925.1 Microbulbifer bruguierae
AACTGCTCTCGACCTCAAGAATACGCTGACTCCGTTTGCGCTCAATACTGGAGGAAACAGCCATTACAAAGGCGGGAATCATTGCTGCATACAGCGGCAGAAAATCCATGGGTGTGGAAAAAGTTTGCGCTGTGAAGGACAGCAACTCAGCCCGGTTTATCAGCGACAGAAGCAGCCACAGGGCGGTAGCAAAAATTATCAACAGCGCTTGCGGCAGCTCCAGCCGACTGGCCGCCCAGATCAGGGGCAAGGTGACGAATACGAATGGGTAGGGCAATAACTTCAGTACCAGCACCACACAGACCAGCACCACAAACGCCACAAATAGCAGATGTGCAGCGACACGCAGGTTCAAAATTTTTGCAACCGCTTCCCGGTCAAGCAAATGGATCAACGGCAGGAAAATACAAATACCCACTGCATCTGCGAGATACCAGTAGAGGAATACATTCTGAAATGAGGCCTGATGCAGACTGAATGCCACCCAGGCGCCAAACACCGGTCCGGTGAATGTCGGCAAGATGGCCCCAAAGAAAATAAATCGCATCCACTGCCCCATGCTGCCGAAAAAATTCCCATCAGCACAAAACATTCGCAACAAGCCCGCGGCCGATACCACTTCCAGAATTCCTGCCAACGAATACAGCGCAGCGGCAACTGGATCAAATCCACCGATCAGGGTGGCGAGGAAATTTCCCACATAGGATGCGGCGAGCAGGATCGGCCAGGTATTGATGGTATGCCGGTATAAAAGCGCGATAGCGAGGGCATCGGAAAGCCAGATACTGGCGACCCCGCTCTCAAATGCGAGGAAGTGTTTACAAAAGAAAGCGAGACTGAAACTACCCAGTAACAGCAATAGCGAAGCGGACACAACATCCGCTTGCGCTTCCCGCCTGAAATCAGAACCAGAGAGACCTTCCCTGGGAGCAATAGGGCCTGACATCAAACTCGAGTTCCTAATTTGTTATCGCGTTAATCCGTTACTTCACTCTTGCGATGATGCTATTTTTTTATGCGCCCCAATGCGCATGCTGCCGACACTGTTAATCCTTCGGTTCAGCGGCCGGCTTGGACGAAAGACTGTATCGCAGCCCCTCAACCAGTGTTCCCAGGTCGCAGGAAACCGGCACACTGACATCTACGTACTCACTGCCTTCATCGACAAACGCCAGCAGCGGGATCTGCGCCGTCAGACTATCACCTCGCACAATCCCCGAGAAATCCCTGAGCGAAACACCTGGCACATCCCCATCCAGCAGGATCATATCGGGGCGGCTAGTGCGCGCGACAAAGATCCCCTGCATGGCATCGGTCACCACCTGAACGTCGACCTGTGGTAGTGGTGTCAATATGGCCTTGAGACGACTGGCACTGGCGGCCCGACTTGTCACATATAAGAGCCGGCATTCCGAGATCGCGTGTGTATAAACCGGCCGCGCCGCCATTTGCAGCACTTCCTCTGGAGCATCGTTCATTTTGAACTCAACCCAGAATACGGAACCCTGCCCCTCTTCACTGTCGAAACCGATACGCCCGCCCATGGCTTCGGTCAGCTGCCGGGCGATCGCCAGACCTACACCAGTCCCTTCTATTTTTCCCCGCTCCGCGCCGAGCCGATTGAAGGGTTCGAACACCTGGGTCCGTTTTGCCGCTGCAATACCGTAGCCGGTATCCAGGACACTGAGCCGCAACCACCCTTCGGCCTGGGGCACAAAGGTGATGACCACGCGCCCGTTTTCCCGGTTGTACTTGATGGCGTTACCGATCAGATTCAGAACCACCTGCTTGAAGCGAGTGGGGTCGGCAAGGATATAGGCCTGCTCCCAACCGAGAGGCTCGAAGATCACACTGACCTTGCGTGTCTCTGCCAAAGGCTCCACCAGCTGACGGCAATCTGCCACCAGGCTTGCGGGGCGAACGGCCTGAATCGTAGGCGCCAGACGGTTACTGTCGATACGCGCGAGATCCAACACGTCGCCAACCAGATGTAACAGGTGTTGGCCAGCTTTGCGGATTTCCGCCAGCCGTAATCGCTGGTCTGGATTCAGGCTTTGATCCCGTTCCACCATCTGACTGTACCCGAGAATCGCATTCAGCGGTGTGCGCAACTCATGACTGAGACTGGAGAGCAGTTCAACGCGATCACGGTTTTCCGACTGCAACCTTCGCAGGTCGTGCTCAATTCGCAGCTGCTTTTTCTTACTCTCGGAAATCTCCTGCAGCGTGCCCAGCACCCGGAGTGGGCGCCCTGCACTATTGCGTTGTACATTGCCCCGGCAACGCACCCAGATGATATGACCATCGCGATGCTTCAGCCGGAATTCAGTATCCAGAGGTAATTGTTCGCGCACATTGTCTTCTATCGCCTGCTTGACAGCGGGATAGTCGTCCGCGACCACATGCGAACGCCAGTGCACAAACGCAGCGCGCACATCGCTATCGCTCCGCCCGCTGTGATAGCCGAGCATGCGCCAGCAAGCCGTATCCAGCACCACCTCGTTTACTTGCAGGTCCCACTCCCAAAGACCATCGCCGACCGCGTTCAGGGCGTAGCTACACCGCTCACCAGAAAACAAAGCCAGGGATTTGGCCGGCAGGGATTCACTGTAATCGGCACAGGCACCGAGGAAAAAACGCTCGCCCTGCGGTGCGGTAAACGCTCGCCCCCACAGTCGCAACCATTTGGGCTGCCCCTCGCGATCGTAGGCGCGAATCGTGGTATCGAAGAAACTCCCGCGCAGACTCAGGCGAGTGCGCAGTGTCATCAGGTTTCCGCGATCGTCCGAGTGCACCAACCCGAGATCACCACTCCAGACACCGCACAGCGCCGCCTCCGGGTCTGAATGCAGCTTGGACCAGAGATCGCCGGTAGCCCGCTGTAAACCGCTCTCTGGATGCCACTCCCAGATACCGCGATTGGCATTCAATAGAAGGCTTTGCAGGTATTGCACCTGAGTCAGTGCCTGCGACGGTGGCAATCCGTCCAGCTCACCAGGGTTGGCGAGATTCAGATGGACAGATACATTGTGGGGTGAAGCGGAATTCGACACTATCTTGTGACCAGCACCACTAGCGTTACCGGGATAATCTCCAGCTAGTGAATCACTTATCGACAGATAAAAAAAGGCCCTGCAAAGCAGGGCCCAAAATAGCGATGATGAGAGAAAACGGGAAGTCACGCATTATTAACAGTTGCCATAACCCGTGATGGATTCCCGGAGCGCAGGCCAAGTGGCCTACACACTAGATATAGCAATCAGCGTGCCAACTTTTATTAGTCACCTAAAATCCTCACCAAATGCCGGAAATGTACAAATATCAATCAACCACGCACCGCCCTGCTTCGCAATGACTGCCCGTAAATAAGGTCTGTTACAGAAAAATGACAGCGCTTGACCCAAGAATGAACGCAAAACTCATCTTTAGCACCAAAATGATGCATGCAAGCATTCAAACGACGATATCCTGACTAACCCTTATCAAATCCGGCACCCTGTCCCTTCTAACCCGTGTCCGCAGCGACCATCTGAGGTAGCATCTACCCACTTATGCCAAGCTCAACTGTTCGGTGGTCTCCATCACACGGAAATCCGGGTGCACCGCCCGCCGATATCAGGCGCAGGGGAAGGAAACTGCAACAATATTCATCAATGGTTGAGACTGTAAGGCGGCTTGCACGGCCGACTGGCAAAAGACACTAGGTACAAACAAGGTTGTAAATATGAAAGTTGTTCCCGAGGCTCCCCGTATCTGGCTGACGACAATCCTGTTCGCCAGCACCGGACTGGTGGCGCTGACCCTGGTGCCTCTTTATGGGGTAATGGTGGGCTATCACTGGTATCAGTGGCTGGCCTTTGCCGTGCTCGGTGCATTTTGTGGATTTTCAATCACCGCCGGCTACCATCGCCTGTGGTCCCACCGCACCTATGAGGCCCACTGGTCCCTGCGCCTGTTTTTCGCCCTGTTCGGCGCCGCTGCCCTGCAAAACAGCGCGCTGATCTGGTGTTCCGGTCACCGCCGCCACCACCGCCACTGCGACGACAATGATCAGGACCCCTATTCCGCCAAGCGCGGCTTCTGGTTTTCCCATATAGGCTGGATGTTGCGGGAGTACCCCAGTGGCACGGTGGATTTTGACAACGCCAAGGATCTGCAGCGTGACAAGATCGTCATGTGGCAACACAACCACTACGTCCCGGTTACCGTGGCCATGAATGTTGGTGTACCCCTGGTACTCGGCCTGTTGACCGGCGATGTGATCGGCATGCTGTTGCTGGCTGGCGTGTTGCGCATCGTGGTCAACCACCACACCACGTTCTTTATCAACTCTCTTGCCCATATCTGGGGCCGCCGGCCCTACACCGATGAAAACACTGCGCGGGACAACGACCTGCTGGCGTTTTTCACCTTTGGAGAGGGTTACCATAACTACCACCACATTTTTCAGACCGACTACCGCAATGGCATCCGCTGGTACCAGTGGGATCCCACCAAGTGGCTGATCAAAACCGCGAGCTGGCTGGGCTTGGCGAGCAACCTGAAAACCGTACCGGCCATGCGAATCCAGCGCGCCATGCTGACCATGCAATTCAAGCGCGCCGAGCAAAAACTGGCCAACTCCAAGCACAAGGAAAGCTGGACCCAGCTGCTGGAACGGGAAGCACAGGATTTCTCCGCCGCCCTGGCCGAGTGGAAAGAGCTGCAGCAACAGCGCTACGAAAACGCTCGAGAGCGCCTGGTGGCAAGATGGGAAAACGCCGCCATTCGCACCCGGGTCAAGGAGCTGGAATACAGCCTTAAAATGCAGCGTAAACGGCTACAGATCATGATGGAACAATTCCATCTGGCGCCGGTTGCGGCGTAACCCGGATCAATGACAGTTAAGGCGGCTTTCACGAGCCGCTTTTTTTTGCCTGACGCGACCTCCCGACCCTGATGACTTGAACGCCGCTGGATATGCACTATAAACATTAAGAGGGCATCAGACTTCGCAGGCCGGCGGCCTCAGGCAGAAAAATCAACCACAATGCAGGCGCAGAGATGAAAACATTCAAACAAGCCCACGAAATTCTCAAAGACGCGCAAAAGTTTCATCTGGACATGGCCGGCATGTATCAACAGTTGCTCGACTGTGCCGAAGACAATCGCACCCAGCTACTGCTAAGACACCTGCATGAGCACGAGCTGCGGATGGCCAACAACCTAAAAAACTATGGCGCAGTGGCGGAACAGAAGGTCATGCAGACCTGGCTGCAGTACACCCCGGAAGAATCTCCCGGGGACCTGATCAAGAACCTGTACCTGAGCGACAAGCCTTCCCTGGAAGAAATCAATCAACTCGGCCAGGAAGTGGATCGCTACTTTTCAGAGCTGTACCACGCGGTGTACGGCTCGATCGAGTCTGCTGAAGTCAAAGAGGTATTTGAAAACCTCAAACATATCCAGGACAAGGAACGCATTACGCTCTCCAGGGCAACCAATTCGCTGTGGGATATGTAATCCCCCGCCAGTAACTCCGACCACAGCCGACGGTCACTTACTGACCGCCGGCGAAGACAGGCCCAGCCCCGGGTATTGCGTATCGAAGAGTTCTGCGAGCCCCCCAAAGTCCCACCTCAGGAATTTCCCCGGAAAATTGCGGTTGCTTTCAAAAAATGACATTGCTACTTTTGACAGCGATGTCATTCTGACTGGATACGCAGTAACAATCATGACCAATAAAAAGCAAAGACTTGCCTCTGTGGATGCCCTTCGCGGCTTCGACATGTTCTGGATTATCGGTGGCGAGGCGCTGTTCCTGCCGCTGTTAGCGCTTACCGGCTGGTCCATTTTTCACTTGGGCCACGGGCAGATGCAGCATACCCCATGGCACGGCTTCAGCTTTTACGACCTGATTTTCCCGCTGTTCATTTTTCTGTCCGGGGTCACCCTGGGCCTCGCCAATAAATCATTGCGCGACCTGCCACTCGCGCAGCGTGCCCCCGTTTATCGCAAGGCGATAAAGCGTCTGTTCCTGCTGGTTTTTCTGGGGATCATTTACAACCACGGTTGGGGCGCGGGGATGCCCGCAGACCTTGGCGAAATCCGCTATGCCAGTGTACTGGCCCGAATCGGCTTTGCCTGGTTCTTTGCCGCAATGATCGTGTGGCACTGCGGTATCCGTACGCAATACGGGATTGCGGCAAGTATTCTGCTCGGCTATTGGCTGCTTCAGGTTACCGCAGGCGACCTGACTGCGAATGGCTCCGTCAACGCCTGGGTAGACCTGCATTTTCTACCGGGCCGCAGTTATCAGAACCGCGCCTATGACCCGGAAGGCCTGCTTTCCACCATTCCCGCTATCGTCAATGCACTGTTCGGCGTGTTCGCCGGTCGCTGGCTGGCTAAGCACGCCGGCAATCATGCAACCATTCTCAAGGGCCTGTTTATCGGCGCGGCGATCTGTCTGGTTGCAGGCTTCCTTTGGCACTGGGTGTATCCGGTAAACAAAGAGCTGTGGACAAGTTCCTTTGTATTAATCACCTGCGGCTGCAGTCTGTTACTACTGAGCGTTTTTTACCTTGTTGTAGATATGTGGCAGTGGAAAACCTTCAGCTACTTTTTCTCAGTGATCGGTTGCAATGCTATTCTGGTGTATCTCGGCACCAGTCTGGTGAACTGGCAGTACAGCAGTAAGAGTCTGTTTGGCGGTATTGCGGCTGCCCTGTCGGAGCCGGCCGGAGCTCTGCTAATTGCGGTGGGTGTGATTTTGCTGCAGTGGCTTGTACTGCACTTTCTGTACAAGCGTGGGATTTTTATCAGCCCCTGAAGGCATTTGCTGCGCGGTGGCCGGGCTTAGTTGGATTAGTGGCGGTGGAGCAGCACCAAGGGATGGTGCACAGTGGTCCTGAAAACCCACCCCCAGCGCTTTGCCGCCACCCAATTTGTCGCCACCCAGCCTGCTTAAGAACGAAATGCTTGCAGTGTAATGGACTAACCGAATCTATTTTGCACAGCGACCACGATAGGCTGATTGGCATCCGGAAATTCGTAGTCGGTGAGATCAGAAGCGGTGACCCAGGCCAAAGCCTGCCCCTCAACACCGCGGGCCTTACCTGAAAATGCCGTCACACACCAGGTATCGAGAAACACCTGTTTCTCCCCATAGTCGTGGCGCACTTCGATAAGTTTCTCCATCGCAAGCACGCCAATATCCAGCTCCTCGCGCAACTCCCGCGTCATCGCCTGCTGAATCGACTCACCTTCTTCGACCTTACCACCGGGGAATTCCCAACGCCCGCCCATATGCAAATGGTCCGGGCGCTTGGCCAGCAAAATGCGCCCGTCGCTGCCGAGAATCACACCCACGGCAACATGCACGCATTTTTTACCGCTTAAGGAATCCATCAGGTGCGGTACTCCGCATTGATGGTCACATATTCGTGGGAGAAATCGCAGGTCCAGATATGCTCTGAAACATTTCCGCGTTTCAGGTCCACGGTAATGGTGAAATCAGGCTGCTGGAACACCTTCTGTCCCTGCTCCTCCGTATAACCTTGCGCACGGCCACCTGCTTCCACGATCTGCACGTCATCCAGAAATACACTGACCCTCCCGGTATCCAGGTTGTCCACACCCGCATTGCCAATCGCCATGATCAGCCGCCCCCAATTGGGATCCGAGGCGTACATCGCCGTTTTCACCAGCGGCGACTCGCCAATTTCGAACGCAACCCGCAACGCCTCCGCCGAACTGGCCGCGTTGTTTACCTGGACGGTAACGAACTTGGTCGCACCTTCGCCGTCGCGGACGATAGCCTGGGCCAGTTCGATATGAACCTCTACAATCGCCGCCTTCAGCAACCCGTATGCCTCACCCTGACCATCGGCAATCAATTCGCCGGTAGCACCACTGGCAATCAGCACACACGCATCATTGGTGGAGGTATCCCCATCCACGCTGATGCGGTTGAAAGACTCCGCTACCGCCTCTTTCACCAACTGATCCAGCATTGGCTGCGGAATGGCTGCGTCGGTGGCCACATAGGCCAGCATGGTGGCCATATTTGGCTGAATCATACCCGCACCCTTGGCGATGCCGACGATGGAAATCGTCTCGCCGGCGATATCTAGCGTACGACAGGCAGTCTTTGGGCGGGTGTCGGTGGTCATAATGGCTTTCGAAGCGATATCCCAACCATCAGCATGCAAGGTGTGCGCTGCTACGGGGATGCCGTCGAGAATTTTCTGTACCGGTAAATGCTCGCCGATCACCCCAGTGCTGAAGGGCAAAACCTGCTCGGGGTTTACCCCCAGCGCTGCGGCCACACCGCGACAACACGCTTTTGCATCCTCCAGACCACGATCACCAGTAGCTGCATTGGCATTGCCTGCGTTGATCAACAACGCGCGGATATCACCACCACGGATATGCTCCTTCGCAATCAGCACCGGCGCCGCGCAAAAAGCATTCTGGGTAAACGTTGCCGACACACTGGCACCTGCAGCAATTTCAATCAGCAACAGATCGTCCCGCTGCCAGTTTTTGATCTGGGCCGGCACGGCGGCGAGACGGACACCGGGAATCTGGGGAAGTGGCTGCGCCATATTTTTACGCCCTTTGAGCAATGACAGATTGGCCGCTGATTATATTAAGGCCGCAGCAAATAAAAAGGCCCGCTAAAAGTAGCGGGCCTTTCCAGTCATCCGGATCGCTGGACTGTGGCAATTACGAGGTGGTGGAAGAAGTCAGCTTGCCGTGGCACTGCTTGTACTTCTTGCCGGACCCACAGGGACAGGGGTCATTGCGACCAACACGCGGCCCGCGGCGGGCGGGTGCCTGCTCTGCGGAGACTTCGGATTCAGGTATCGCCGAGGCCTGCGCATGCTGCAACTCCAACTGCTGGCGACGCTGGGCTTCCAGTCGGCGCTGCTCCATTTCTTCCATCTGCTCACGGGTCATGGGCTCGACGTGGGCCAGCACACGAATGACCTCATGCTTGAGATTATCCAACAGGCTCTCGAACAGGTGGAAGGACTCGCGCTTGAACTCCTGTTTGGGGTTCTTGTTGGCATAGGCACGTAGACCAATACCCGCGCGCAGATGATCCATGCTGGACAGATGCTCTTTCCACAACTGGTCCAGCACCTGCAGCATTACCTGGCGTTCGATGGTGGGCATCAGGGTTGCGTCACCAGTGCTCTCGGCAATTCGTGCCAGCTTCTGCTGGTACGCGCTCTGGGCTTCTTCGACAATTTTTTCCCGCAGGCTTTCTTCGTGCAGGGTGCGGTCTTCTTCCAGCCACTGTTTGACCGGTGCCTGCAGTCCCATTTCCGCTGCCAGCTGCTGTTCCAGAGCGGGAATATCCCACTGCTCTTCCACGCTCTGCGGCGGCACATGGGTAGAGATCAGCTCGTTTACCACATCGTCGCGAATCGCGGTAATGGTGTCGCTGATGTTCTCTGCTTCCAGCAACTCGTTGCGCTGGGAGTAAATGACCTGACGCTGGTCGTTGGCGACATCATCGTATTCCAGCAGCTGTTTACGGATATCGAAGTTGCGACCTTCAACCCGGCGCTGCGCTTTTTCGATGGCGTTCGACACCATACGGTGCTCAATCGCTTCTCCGCGCTCCATACCCAGCATCTGCATGAAGTTCTTCACCCGGTCGGAAGCAAAGATACGCATCAGGTTGTCTTCCAGGGAAAGGTAGAAACGGGTTACACCCGGATCTCCCTGGCGACCGGCGCGACCACGCAGCTGGTTGTCGATGCGGCGGGATTCGTGGCGCTCGGTACCGATAATGTGCAGACCGCCAGCTTCGATCACCGTGTCGTGTCGGGCTTTCCATTCCGCCTTGATCCCGGCAATCTCTTCTGCAGTGGCTTCGCGGCCTTCCCGCGCAAGCAGCTCTTCGACTTCCGCTTCCCAGTTACCGCCGAGCACGATATCGGTACCGCGACCAGCCATATTCGTCGCGATTGTCACAGTGCCGGGACGACCGGCCTGGGCAATGATGTGCGCTTCCTTCTCGTGGAATTTCGCGTTCAGCACCTGGTGCTCGATCTTGGCCTTCTGCAGCAGGCGCGACATTTCCTCGGAGGTCTCGATAGAAGCGGTACCAACGAGGATTGGCGCCTTTTTGTCCCGGCAGTATTTGATGTCCTCAATGATCGCTTCGAGCTTTTCGTCCTTGGTGAGATACACCAGATCGTTGAGATCTTCCCGCTGCTTGGGCTTGTTGGTGGGTATGACCACCACGTCGAGACCGTAGATCTGGCGGAATTCAAACGCCTCGGTATCCGCGGTACCGGTCATACCGGCAAGTTTTGGATAGAAGCGGAACAGGTTCTGGAAAGTGGTGGAGGCCAGGGTCTGGCTTTCGCTCTGAATCTGTACGTTTTCTTTCGCTTCCAGGGCCTGATGCAGGCCTTCGGACAGGCGGCGCCCAGGCATGGTGCGGCCGGTGTGCTCATCGATCAGTACCACCTGACCGTTCTGGACGATGTAGTCCACATCACGGTGGAACAGCACATGCGCGCGCAGGGCGGCATTTACATGGTGCATCAGCCCCAGGTTGCCCGGCGCGTAGAGAGACTCCCCTTCTTTCAGCAGGCCACTGCGTACCAGCAGGTCTTCAACCAGCTGGTGGCCTTCTTCGGTCATCTCCACCTGGCGACTCTTCTCATCGACGGAGTAGTGGCCCTCACCACCCTCTTCCGCACGCTGCAGCTGGGGCACCAGTTTGTTCATGGCCATATATAGATGGGAGGAGTCCTCCGCCTGGCCGGAAATGATCAGAGGGGTACGCGCTTCGTCGATCAGAATGGAGTCGACTTCGTCGACAATGGCAAAGTTCTGCGGGCGCTGTACTCGATCTTCCTTGCGCAGCACCATGTTGTCGCGCAGATAATCGAAACCGAACTCGTTGTTGGTTCCGTAAGTGATGTCCGCCTGATAGGCCGCCTGCTTGTCGGCGGGGTGCTGCTGGGATACCACAATGCCCACTGTCAGGCCCAGGAATTCGTACACGGGACGCATCCAATTGGCGTCGCGGCTGGCCAGATAGTCATTTACGGTAACAATGTGCACACCCTTGCCTTCCAGCGCATTGAGGTATGCCGGCAGGGTCGCCACCAGGGTTTTACCTTCCCCGGTGCGCATCTCGGCAATGCGGCCTTCATGCAGGGTCATACCACCGATCATCTGCACATCGAAGTGACGCATACCCATAGCGCGGAAGCCCGCCTCACGCACCGCAGCGAAGGCTTCAGGCAATATTTGCTCAAGGGTTTCACCTTGCGCCAGACGCTGCTTGAATTCTTCGGTTTTGGCTTTTAGCGCGGCGTCATCCAGTGCCTTGTATTCCTCTTCCAGCGCATTGATCTTGGCGACCACCTTGTGCATGCGCTTGAGTTCGCGGTCATTTTTTGAGCCAAAGACCGTTTTTATCAGTTTGCCAATCATTATTAAGAAACCACATTAAAGCTGAGTATGTCCGCCGGCGCCGACACCGGGCTATGCGCGGAAAAGGTGCAAGTAAACAGGAAGGCGCAAGACGCCGCAACAGTGAACTAAACTGCGGGCGTTGCTACAGGATTACAAGGGCCCTGCTGCGCAATAGAGAATAGTTGTTATCTGCCGGTGCGGCGGATGTAACTGGCAGGATCGACCTGGCGGTCATTTTTGAACACTTCAAAGTGCACATGAGGGCCGGTAGAGCGGCCACTGGATCCCATCAGGGCAATTACCTGCCCCTTCTTGACCACATCGCCGAGCCCAACCTTCAGCTCGCTGTTGTGACCATATCGGGTTTTGTAACCGTTACCGTGGTTGACTTCAACCAACTGACCGTAACCACTGCGCTCTTCCGCCCAGGTCACTACGCCAGCCGCCACGGAAACCACGTCGGAACCTTTCTTACCGGCAAAGTCGACCCCCTTGTGCAGAGTGCGACGGCCGCTAAAGGGGTCGGTGCGGTAGCCATAGCGGGACGACATCCAGCCACGGTTGATCGGGCGACCAGCGATAAACTGTTCATCCTGCAACTGACGCCGCGCCATCAGGGAGTCGAGGGTGGAGAGCTGCATCTGCCGATCTTCAATCTGATTAGACAGATCGCCAATCGCCTCAAGGAATTCAGGCGGCTGGTACGGGAGTTCACTGCCCCCGGCAATACCCGGGTCTTCCGGGCCACCTACCGCGGGCATACTGCCGAACTGAAACTCACCCTCATCCAACTTGGCGATGGTGGTAAGTCGCTCACCGAGGGCATCCAGGCGAGTTAGGCGCGCCTGCATTTCTGCCAGTTTGACCGTCAATGCGGTGAGCTGCTCGCGGGCCTGCTGGTCTGCGGTGTCGATCTGCTCCTGCTGTTTACGCAGGGCTTTATTCCAGGCCTTGACCGCCCGGGCGTCGAAAACGTCTGATTCTGCCGCCGGAAGGTTGGCACCGATCCACAATGCTCCGACGGGAAGCCCCAACAGGCAGAGGCCGAGCAATGCCTTGCTCAGCCCACCAAAATTGAAGCTACGAGAGACGCCACCGCGCTCATTGACCAGAATTACTTTCATATCAGGCGTACAAGACTTGCGACCACTTGTTGTTTTAATGATTTGACTATCGCCCGGCGCAGTCTGATTGCCTGCTTAAACCGCCGGTTCAACGCCGGGACTGCCGCATCCTGCTAGCCCAGGCCACTCCTGTGGCCCATTACAGGCAAATGTAACATTTACCGCCTGCAAAAACAGATTACAAACGCACAAATTACTGTGCGTAAAAAAGCCGGCAATTATTGTGCCGGCTTTTATTGAGAACCTATCCCCTTACACCGCCAGAATCGGCTTGACGTAAGAGATGGGCGCTTCCTGCTCGTCCTCGAAAGTCACCATTTCCCAGGCATCTTCCTGTGCCATCAGGGTTCGCAGCGACTTGTTGTTCAGCGCATGGCCGGACTTATAGGCTCTGAATTCACCAATCACGCTGGTACCCAGCAGGTACAAGTCGCCAATGGCGTCAAGAATCTTGTGCTTTACGAATTCGTCTTCGTAGCGCAGACCGCCCTCATTCAGGATACGGTATTGATCGATAACGATGGCATTGTCCACGCTACCGCCCTGCACCAAGCCCTTGGAGCGCAGATATTCAATCTCGTGCATAAAACCGAAGGTGCGCGCACGGCTGACTTCCTTCACAAAGGAAGTACTGGAAAAGTCTACCGAGGAGCTCAGGTTCCGCCCCTGGAATACCGGGTGGTCAAAATCGATAGTGAATGAAACCTTGAAACCGTTGAATGGCAGGAAGCTGGCAACCTTGTCGCCCTCTTCTACGGTGATCGGTTTCTTGATCCGCAGGAATTTTTTCGCTGCAGCCTGCTCCTGAATGCCCGCAGACTGGATCAGGAAGACGAAGGGACCGGCACTGCCGTCCATAATCGGAACTTCCTGTGCGGAAAGCTCTACAATCGCGTTGTCGATACCCAACCCCGCCATTGCTGACAGAAGATGCTCGACGGTGGCAACTCGCACATCACCTTTCACCAGCGTGGTGGAAAGCAGAGTGTCACCCACGTTTTCTGCGCGCGCTTCAATCTCAACAACCGGATCCAGATCTACCCGGCGGAATACGATGCCGCTGTTTACCGGCGCCGGTTTCAGGGTCAAAACGACCTTTTTACCGGTATGCAGGCCAACACCAGTGGCTCGAATAGCATTTTTGAGAGTGCGCTGTTTGATCATCTATGTCCAGGTTCCCATTCGGTGAGCTGCGCACGAACCGCAGCGAGCCGGCGATAGTAACAGAAATTGTGCGCCAAAACTACACATTCCAATCCGGTCATGCCAGTCATGGCTTGTGTTCCGGCGTGCCCCTCGGGGCCGTTCCATGTGTAAGCATAGCCCAGCGCAAAGACTCCAACGCCAAACTGGCTCACAGGAATGGCAATTGTTGTACGAGTTTATTGTATGCGCTTACTCCGGTGGCCGTACCCCAAAAACAGGTTAAAAATTGTTAACCGACAATTTCAACACTACAGGGTCATCCTAGGGATTCGGGCATTTCTGCCCTCTACGAGATCACTGTCATTGGACGGTAAAGGATTGCCTGCAAATCAGCCAACCAAACACTCAAAACGGGGACCATTCTTTATGACGGGAATCCGCCGCCTTTTACCTCGTCCATCTGCCAGCGCTTGCGGCAGCCCAGCACTTCCATTGGTACTGCGGACTTCCAAAAACGCACCGGTGAAGGGTTACCGGGGGCATATACGAGCGACTTCCCTGCCGCCAATGCTTACTTCCTGATCAGGCGGTGTCGTGCACTTCATCGTGCACCTGACACCTGTCCGGAGCGGGCGGAAACCCGACCATTACTGGCCGGGTGAAGACATGAGCAGATGTTCCGCCCCACTCCGGGGGAAGATCAGTCTGCCTGACGGCGCAAGAACGCCGGAATATCCAGATATTCCATATTGTCCTTGTCCACAGGGTTCATGGTCGGAATGCTGCGCTGGGGACGCTCACTCTCTGCACGAACTCGCGTGTCTTGAGCTTCGCGAGGACTTTCGGCCACCGGCTGGCGCACCGGCTCCCGGGACTCAGGACGGCGGGTGTTGTCCACGACCTTGGTGGGGCGCGCTACCTGCGCCGTCAGTTCGCCAAGACCGGCAGCCACTACGGTCACACGCATCTCATCACCCAGCTTGTCATCCACTGCGGTTCCGATCACCACAGTCGCATCGTCAGAGGCAATTTCCTGTACGATCTGACCGACTTCGGAGTACTCCCCCAGGGTCAACTCCTGACAGCCACCCTCTTCGCTGCCAGTAATGATGTTCACCAGGATACCGCGGGCACCCTGCAGGTTAACGTTGTCCAGCAGCGGACTGCGAACCGCTTTCTCTGCCGCTTCACGGGCGCGGTTTTCACCCACAGCTGAGCCGGACCCCATCATGGCCATGCCCATTTCGGACATCACGGTGCGCACATCTGCAAAGTCCACGTTCATGATGCCCGGGCGGATCATCAGATCGGCGATGCCCTGCACAGCGCCCAGCAGCACGTTGTCGGCCTCCTTGTACGCGGCCTTCATGGTGATTTTGTTGCCGAGCACTTCCAGCAGGCGATCGTTGGGGATAGTGATCAGGGAGTCGACCTTGTCGCGCAGCTCGAGAATGCCCTCTTCCGCAACCACACTGCGCTTGCGCCCTTCGATCATGAACGGGCGAGTAACCACTGCTACGGTTAGGATTCCCAGATCTTTGGCGATCTCAGCCACGATCGGTGCGCCACCAGTTCCGGTGCCACCACCCATACCAGCGGTGATAAACACCATGTCCGCGCCGGTCAGCACTTCCGCAATACGCTCGCGGTCTTCCAGTGCGGACTGACGCCCCACGTCCGGGTTTGCACCGGCACCCAGACCACGGGTGATGGTATTACCCAGTTGCAGGATCGTGTGCGCCTCCACATCCTTCAACGCCTGCGCGTCGGTATTGGCACAGATGAAATCCACACCATCCACTTCGCTGGCGATCATGTGTTTGACGGCATTGCCACCACCACCACCAACACCGATCACTTTGATGACAGGCTTGTCCTGTACGCTATCTAGCAGCTCGAACATTGCTGTTCCCCTTTTTTGCTCATGTCTAAATGTAATTATCGATCCCGGTAATTATTTTCTGCTTCAGAGGTTGCCCCTGAACCAGTGTTTGACCTTGTCCCACCACTGGTTTTCATTGCGCTGGGCAGCAGGACTCGCACTCCGGTTGTCTTCCGTTTTCAGTGCGTACATCAACAGCCCCACACCGGTCGAGTAAATCGGGTTACTGACGATGTCTGTAAGCCCGGCAATCCCCTGAGGTACCGCCAGCCGCACCGGCATGTGGAAAATTTCTTCCGCAAGTTCCACCGCGCCTTCCATTTTTGAAGATCCGCCGGTAAGCACGATGCCCGCCGCACACAGGTCTTCAAATCCGCTGCGGCGCAATTCCGCCTGCACCAGGGTGAATAGCTCGTCGTAGCGGGGCTCCACCACTTCCGCCAGGGCCTGACGGGAAAGGTCTCGCGGTGCCCGATCACCAACACTGGGCACTTTGATGGTCTCACCTTCCCGCGCCAGCTTCGCCAGTGCGCAGGCATATTTGATTTTCAAGTCTTCTGCATGGGGCGTCGGTGTGCGCAACGCCATGGCAATATCATTGGTAACCTGGTCACCGGCAATCGGGATCACCCCGGTATGACGAATGGAACCACCGGTGAACACTGCAATATCCGTGGTGCCACCACCGATATCCACCATGCACACGCCCAGCTCTTTTTCATCCTCGGTCAATACCGCGTAGCTCGACGCCAGCTGCTCGAGGATGATGTCTTCCACCTCCAAACCGCAGCGGCGGATACATTTTTCAATATTCTGCGCAGCGTTCACCGCGCCGCTCACCAGATGCACCTTGGCTTCCAGACGCACACCAGACATACCGAGAGGCTCTTTGACCCCTTCCTGATTGTCGATCAGGTATTCCTGCGGCAGGGTATGCAGGATTTTCTGATCCGCCGGAATAGCAACCGCGCGCGCTGCGTCAATTACCCGGTCCAGGTCCTGCTGGGTAACTTCGCGGTCCTTGATCGCTACAATACCGTGAGAATTCAGACTGCGGATGTGGCTGCCGGCAATACCAGCGTAAACCGAGTGAATTTCACACCCAGCCATCAGTTCCGCCTCTTCCACCGCGCGCTGAATCGACTGCACCGTGGATTCAATATTCACCACCACGCCCCGCTTCATACCCGTGGAACGGTGAGAACCGATACCGACGATATTCAGTTCGCCGCCCGCGGAAAACTCACCGACAATCGCCACCACCTTGGATGTGCCGATATCCAGGCCGACGACCATGCGTGGATCAGTTGACTGTGTCATTTTCTTTCAACCTCGCTGGGCAATACGCCGACCCACATGTGGCATGTCGGATCAGGGGAAAGCCCACCTTTTTGACCTGTTTGTTGTCAGTTATTTGTGTTTTCTTTACTTTTCCATTGCACCGCAACTGCATTGTTATAGCGGGTATCTACCCCGGACACTTTCTGCAGATGCGGTGCCAGTACGCCGCGAGTGAGACTGAGAAAGCGGCCCACCCGCTCCAGCAGCTCATCATGCCCGAGTTGCAGTCGGATACCACTTACCAGCTCCAGCTGCCAGCCAGCCAGTTCATCAAACGACAGGCGGCGTACTTCCATATCTTTAGTGGTGAGCAATCCAGCCAATGCCTGGTACTGGGCCATGATCCGCTCCACCAGTTCTGCATCGCCGGCAAGCTCCGGCAAATGCAGATCGGTTAAATTTTCCGGCCGCGGCAGTAATGCACCGCTGGCAATCAACAGTTGATTGCCCCCCCAAATTGCCAGCGGCTCAGCCTCCTCCACCGACACTTCAACCCCGTTGGGCCAGCGGCGACTGACCGACGCATTGGCAATCCACGGATTGGCCAGCAGTGCCGCGCGCATTTCGTCGATATCCAGGGAGAAGAACCCACGACGTAAATACGGCAACAATATGTCTTCAACCTGCTGCTCACTCACCGCGCGAAACGGCGCTCTCACTTGAACATTTTCCAGCGCATCGACGCGGCTCAACTCTACCGCCGGTGCCTGCTGCCAGAGCCAGCGGGCGCTGTACCCAAGCCCGGCAACGACCAGCAGTAAAAACAACACGAGCGAAGCAATGCGTACAAATCCCGGAGACCGCTGTTGCTCTGGACGGGGAAGTGCCCTGGCACCACGCACCGCCTTGCGCGTTTTTTTTCCTTGCTGGCGACCTTCTTCTCGTCGCAGCTTGTGTTGTTTATTTACGCTTTTTCCGGCCACGACCGCTTACAAATTCCGTTATTCATTTAACGGGGGTTTATTCCCCTGCCAGGACTCGGACAATAGCTGCGCAAGCCCACCAACATTACCAGCCCCCTGGGTGAGGACAATATCGCCAGGCTCAAGCAGGTCGCCGAGTATCGGTGGAACCTGATCGACCTTTTCCAAAAAAACCGGATCGATCTGCCCGCGATTGCGAATACTCCGCGCCAGGGTACGCCCATCGGCACCGGGAATTACCGCTTCGCCCGCGCTATATACATCCAGAAGAACCAGTTTGTCGACCTGCGAAAGCACCTGCACAAAATCTTCAAACAGATCTCGGGTGCGGGTATAACGGTGTGGCTGATACACCATCACCAGGCGGCGCTCTGGCCAGCCGTCGCGCACGGTCTTGATGGTCGCCGCCACCTCCCGCGGGTGGTGGCCATAGTCATCCACCAGCATGACCTTCTCTTCGCTCGCGCCCTCGCTTATAGGGAATTCGCCATAGATCTGGAAGCGCCGACCAACCCCCTGAAAACCTTTCAGTCCCTCGCGAATTGCTGCGTCGCTGACACCCTCTTCGGTCGCTACCGCAATCGCCGCAGTCGCGTTCAACACATTGTGAATGCCCGGCACATTGACACACACATCGATCACGCTGCCATCGGGGCGATGTACATTGAAAAAGCTGCGCAGCGGTTCCTGGCGCACGTCACTGATACGGAAATCGCTTTCCTCGTCGAAACCGTAGGTGGTTACCGGCCGAGCCAACTTCGGAATGACGGACTGTACATTGGCATCGTCGCCACACACCACCGCCAGACCATAGAACGGCAGGTTGTGTATAAAGTCGATAAAGATCTGTTTGACCTTCTCGAAATCACCGCCGTAGGTTTCCATATGGTCGGCATCGATATTCGTCACCACGGTAACCATTGGCTGCAGGTGCAGGAAAGATGCATCACTTTCGTCTGCCTCAGCAATCAGGTAACGGCTCTCTCCCAGCGCAGCATTGGCGCCGGCGCTGTTGACCAGACCGCCGATCACAAAGGTCGGGTCCTTGCCGTCCGCGGCAAAAATAGATGCGATCAGGCTGGTGGTGGTCGTCTTGCCGTGGGTGCCCGCTACGGCAATGCCGTATCGGTAGCGCATCAGCTCACCCAGCATTTCCGCACGGCGTACCACAGGTATACGGTTTTCACGGGCCGCTACCAGCTCCGGATTATCCCCGTATATCGCCGACGAGTTTACAACCACGTCTACATCGCGAATATTTTCCGCGGTGTGACCAATCTGCACAGTGATACCCAGGCTCTTCAGGCGCTCGGTGACCTTACTTTCCCTCAGGTCCGAACCGGATACTTCGTACCCCTGATTCTGCAGTACTTCAGCGATACCACTCATGCCGGCACCGCCGATACCGATAAAGTGAATACGGCGGATGCGGCGCATGGCAGGCACCTGGTATTGCGCTTCGATAGCATCCATGTTTCCAGTGCCGCCTTTCATTTGTGTCTGTGTTTCGCGAGACATATCAACACCCCATCGCTTCGCGACATACGGCCAACACACTGTCGGTCGCATCAGGCCTGGCTACCCGGCGTGCCGCCAGAGCCATAGCCAGTAATTTTTCTGGATCCGAGAACAACGCTTCCAGCAATGTGGCCAACTTGTCCGCATCCAGCTCGTCCTGCTGGATGACCTGCGCAGCTCCAGCCTGTTGCAACCACTCACCGTTCTTGGTTTGGTGGTCGTCAATCGCAAACGGGAAAGGCACCATAATGGCACCGACACCCGCCGCGGCAATTTCGGAAACCGTCAGCGCGCCAGAGCGACAAATCACCAAATCCGCCTGTCCGTAAGCTGCTGCCATATCTGCAATAAACGGCACAACATTGGCTTCGACACCGGCGCGCTCGTAGGCCTCTCTAGCAACGTCCAGGTGACGCTGCCCCGCCTGATGCACGACCTGTGGACGCCTTGCCGGGTCCATTTTTGCCAGCGCCTGCGGTACCAGCTCATTGATCGCTACAGCGCCGAGACTCCCTCCCAGCACCAACAGGCGCGGAGGTTGCTGCTTGCCGACCCGCGCCGCGGGCTCGGGCAATTCGGAAATTTCCGAACGCACCGGGTTCCCCACCTGTACAGCGGATGGCAAGCCACTGGGGAATGCCTCAAGTACACGACTGGCAATTTTCGCCAATAGCCGATTGGTGGTGCCCGCTACCGCATTCTGCTCGTGGATGATCAGCGGTATGCCGCTCATACGCGCAGCCACGCCACCGGGACCGGTGGCAAAGCCACCAAAGCCCAGCACCGCGTCTGGCTTTACATTTTTAACAACGGCTCGCGCCTGCAGAATTGCCTTACTAATCTGCACAGGCGCCTTCAGCAGAGCGGCGGCGCCTTTGCCACGAACGCCTTCAACGGAAATAAAGTGCAACGGGATGTCCGCCGCCGGTATCAGCTGGGATTCGATACCGCGCATGGTACCCAGCCATTCCACTTCAGCGCCCTGTGCCTGCAGGGCCTTTGCTACAGCCAACGCAGGAAAAACATGCCCGCCGGTGCCACCCGCCATAACCAGAAACTTTTTCCCGGCAAAGGTTGATGCGGCATCACTGGATTGAGTCATTACGCAGCCTCCCCGGTTTTTCTGTCGCCCAGTTGCAACGGATTGAAGATCGGCAGCTGTCGGATATCGGCAACGCCACCAGTGTTTGCGCCTTCAGTGGCCAATTCGTTCTGAGCGCGCCAGGCCAGTGCAAACAGCGCGAAACACACGACCAGGCTCGAGCCACCGGAACTCACAAACGGCAGCGTCAATCCTTTGGTCGGCAGCAGGCCGGACGCTACACCCATGTTCACAAACGCCTGCCCGGCAAACAGCACGGCGATACCAAAGGTCAAAAGGGCGGCAAAAAAAGCCTGTTTCGCCAACGCCCGGCGCACCGTACGCAGCAGTGACCAGGTCAGCACCCCGTACAGGGCAATCACCACCAGCCCGCCAAACATGCCCCACTCTTCAGCGAGAATCGCAAAAACAAAGTCGGTGTGAGCCTCCGGTAGGTAAAACAGTTTCTGCACGCTGTTACCCAGACCCACACCAAACCATTCACCGCGTCCAAAGGCGATCAGCGACTGGGTTAGCTGATAGCCACCGGCAAACTGCTCGCCCCACGGATCCAGAAAAGTGGTCAGACGCTGCAGACGATATGGACTGATCAGCGCCATCAGTGCCAGGCCACAAGCAGCGACGCCCACCAGTAAAAAGGTGTGGGGAAGTCGTGCGCCGGCCAGGAACACCATCGCCAGAGCGGTACCGGAAATCACCACCACCGAACCGAAGTCGGGCTCCAACAGCAGCAACAGGGCGACAAAACCAAGCACGCAGATAGGCACCATAAAACTGCTCCAGTGCCGCAATTTTTCGTGGCGCCGAGTCAGAAAACTGGCGAAGAACACCAGACAACAGAATTTGGCAATTTCTGCCGGCTGTACGGTAATCGGCCCCAGCGCGATCCAACGCATACTGCCGTTAACCGCACGTCCCACGCCTGGAATCAGCACCGCCAACAACATCCCGAGGGCAAATATCAGCAGGGTCCAGGAAAGATTTGACCAGGTTTCAAGAGAAATCCGGCTCACCAACAGTGCGCCCAGGGCCCCGACGGCGAGAAATACCAGATGCCGCTTGAGGAAGTACCAGGGGTCGCTGTACACATCGGCCGCAAACGCGATCGAGGCTGAAGCCACCATCACCACGCCAATACTGGCCAGAGCCAGCACGCAAAAGGGCAGTACCCAGGCCAATTCGTTCCGTTCACCGTTGTCCACGCTGTGCAATTCTGCGCTGTTCGAACCGGTTTTCTTCGCGTCCGACTTACTCACTGTCCGCCTCCTGCCCTGCAGTTGCCTTCAGTGCGTTCACTGCGCTGCGGAATGCCTCACCGCGCGCTTCAAAATTACGGTACATATCAAAACTGGCACAGGCCGGTGACAGCAGTACATAGTCACCCTCACTAGCCAGTGCCTGCGCCTGCGCTACCGCATCATGCATATCCAGCGCGACGCCATGGGGAACTTCGCCTGAAAGAACCTTAGCGATACGCGGGCCATCGACGCCGATAGTGACAAGCCCGCGCAAGGCGCCCGCGGCTTCCGCCAGCGGCGCGAAATCTGCACCCTTGCCATCGCCACCGGCGATCAGAACGATTTTGCGTTCTCCCTGCGCAAGTCCATCCAGTGCCGCGCGGGTAGCGCCGACATTGGTACCTTTGGAGTCATTCACAAAAATGACGCCAGCTATATCTGCCACCCGTTCACAGCGATGTGCGAGACCGGAAAAATCCCGCAGTACTTCCAGCATCGGTGCCATCGGTAATCCCGCGGCGCTGCCCAATGCGAGCGCCGCCAGCGCATTGGCCACGTTATGGCTGCCGACCATAGCCATCTCATCGGCCGGCATCAGTTTTTCTGCGCCTTTGGCCAGCCACTGGCATCCATTTTCAGTGATTACGCCAAACTGCTTCAGGTCCGGGCGGTCCAGGCCAAAACTCCACTCGCGGCTGTCCCGCGCCAGCGGTCCCCGGGTCAATGAGTCTGCGCGATTGACCACCATCTGGCGCGCGTGGCGATAAACTCGCTGCTTGGCCTGGTGATAATCCGCCAGGGTCGGGTAACGATCCATATGGTCGGCGCTGATATTCAGAATCGTCGCCACCTCCGGTGCCAGGGACCAGGTGGTTTCCAGCTGAAAACTTGAGAGTTCCAGCACAAACATTTCCGGCATCGGCGAAGTGAGCAAGTCGAGTACCGGCACGCCGATATTGCCACCTACTTCCCCAGCGATTCCGGCCCGCGCAACCATCAGCCCCAACAATGTGGTCACGGTACTTTTGCCATTGGAACCGGTGATTGCAATCACCTTTGGCGCGGGCTCGACTTTCGCCAGCTCACGGGCAAACAGCTCAATATCTCCCACCACCGGAATGCCTGCGGCAATCGCCGCGGCAATCGCCGGTTCTGCCAGGGCAACACCCGGGCTAACAATGATTTCACTGGCTGCCAGCAAGGTCTCGTGACGCAGCGGGCCACACTCTACAGGTACCTCGGGGAATTCTGCCCGGAAAGCCTCTCGCGCCGGCGGCGCTTCGCGGCTATCCACAACCAGCGGAGAAAATCCCTGGCGCAACAGAAAGCGCACCACCGATTGCCCGGTAGCGCCCAGTCCGATCACCACTTTTTTCTCAGAAGTTGCGATAAGGCTCATTCGTTATTTATCTGCTTTCTGTTGCCAATCGTTTTAGCGAAGCTTCAGGGTCGCCAACCCTGCGAGCACAAGTACCACGGTGATAATCCAGAAGCGCACGATCACCCGCGGTTCTGGCCAACCCTTCAATTCAAAATGGTGATGCAGTGGCGCCATGCGGAAAATCCGCTTGCCGGTCAGCTTGAACGAGGCCACCTGTAAGATCACCGAGACAGTTTCCATCACGAACACGCCGCCCATGATGAACAGCACAATTTCGTGACGGGTAATCACTGCGATAATGCCCAGCGCGGCCCCCAGGGCCAGCGCACCTACATCCCCCATAAATACCTGGGCCGGGTATGTGTTGAACCACAGAAAACCGAGCCCCGCGCCACCGAGTGCCGCGCAGAAAACAGCGAGTTCGCCGGCCCCTGAAATCGAAGGAATATGCAAGTAATTGGCAAATTCCACATGGCCCACCAAATATGCAATCACACCCAGCGCTCCGCCCACCATCACTGACGGCATGATGGCAAGGCCGTCGAGACCGTCGGTCAGGTTTACCGCATTACTGGAGCCAACCACCACAAAATAAGTCAGCAGTATGAATGCAACCGGGCCGAGGTTAATCGCCACATCTTTGAAGAACGGAACAAACAACTGAGTTTCCGCCGGTGAGGTTGCGCTCATGTAGAGGTAAATGGCGGCCCCCAATCCCGCGACCGATTGCCAGAAATATTTCCAGCGTGCAATCAGGCCACGGGAATTTTTCTCCACGACTTTTTTGTAGTCGTCCACAAAACCTACTGCGCCGAATACAAAAGTGACCAGCAGGGTGACCCACACCAGACGATTACTGAGATCGGACCACAACAGCGATGCAGAAAAAATCGCCGAGAGAATCAGGGTCCCTCCCATAGTGGGTGTACCCGACTTACTGAGGTGAGACTGCGGACCGTCGTCGCGCACCGCCTGCCCCACCTGCAGACGATTCAGCCAGGTAATCATGCGCGGCCCAACCACCAGGGAAATTCCCAATGCGGTCAACGCACCCAAAATAGCGCGCACAGTGAGGTAGTCAAAGACCGAAAAACTCTTCACATACTGTTGTAAAAATTCAGCCAGCCATAACAGCATCGTCGTAACCTTTTATTGATTCCCGTTGGTGAGTGCTTGCACTACCAGTTCCATACGCGCACTGCGGGAACCTTTCACCAGCACAGTGGTGTTTTCATCCAGCTCCGGCGCCAGCGCCCTGATCAGGGACTCGCGTTCAGAGAAATTCTTTTGCGCGTGGGGACGGTCCGCAGCAAACTCGACGCTGGCAGCCGCACTCAGCGCACCCAATGTGTACAGTTGATCAATGCCGCGCTCCCGCGCCAGGCGTCCCATCTGGCGGTGCGCTTCATCGGCTTCCGGGCCGAGTTCGGCCATATCCCCGAGCACCAGGATCTTTTTGCCGGCCCGCTGCGCCAGCATTTCGATGGCCGCGCTTACGGATCCGGGGTTGGCGTTGTAGCTGTCATCAATCACCGTGCCCGCAGTGTTGCCGGGCAGCGACTGCATGCGTCCGCCAACACCAGTCAGCGCACCCAGTCCCTCGGCAATTTCCGCAACCGTAACCCCCGCCGCATACGCCAGGCCCGCGGCCACCAGCGCGTTATGCACATTGTGCTCACCCAATAACTGCAGCTGCACCGGGTGCGCAATGCCTTCAATTACCAGGTCGAAGGATGGACAGCCACCGGCGTCCACCACGATGTTGTCCGGGTGCACCGCCCACTGATGCCCTAGCCCCACTTCCAGCGTGCGTACGCCTTCCGGAATATGGCCGCGCCAGTAATCCGCGTAGGCATCATCCGCGTTCAGCACGGCAATGCCGCCGGCGTGCAGGCTGGTGTAAATCTGCCCCTTGGCGGTGGCAATACCATCCACAGAACCGAAACCTTCCACATGCGCTGGCATGACATTGTTCACTGCGGTGATTTGCGGCTTGGCGATACTGCACAGGTAGCCAATTTCATCGGGACCGCTTGCCCCCATCTCCACGATCAGCACCTGGTGCTCCGGCGCCAGAGAAAACAGGGTCATGGGCACACCGAAGTGATTGTTCAGGTTGCCCCGGGTTACGCACACCTTGTGGCGCAAGCCGAAAATTGCCGCCAGCATTTCCTTCACGGTGGTCTTGCCACAGGAGCCGGTAATACCAATCACCGGACCACTGAATTGCTCGCGACAAAGTATTCCGATTTGTCCGAGGGCAATGGTGGTGTCCTCAACCAGCCACTGGGGCGTCGCAGAATCGGGAATGATCTGCTCCGTCACCACCGCCAAAACCTTGCCATCCAGGGAGGCAAGAAAATCGTGCGCATCAAAACTCTCACCGCGCAATGCCACAAATAGCGCGCTTTCGTCCAGCTTGCGGGTGTCTGTACACACCGCATTAAACGACACAGAGCCGTTGATCAACTCACCGCCGAATCGCTGTTGCAGTTGCTGCAGGGAAAGCGGAGCAATCATTGACCACTGCCCTCCACTTCACTGGCTGCCCTGCGCGCGAGGGCCTCCTCGGCCTGTTCGCGATCGCAGAAATGCAGTTTTTCACCGCCGATCAATTGATAATCTTCATGGCCTTTTCCAGCGATCAGTACCGTGTCCCCGGCAGCGGCGTTGCCGATGGCAAAGCGGATGGCCTCGGCGCGGTCCACCTTCACTTCACAGCGACCACCATCAATGCCCGCCAGAATGTCATCGACAATGGCCTGCGGATCTTCACTGCGGGGATTGTCACTGGTTACCACCGCGACATCGGCGAGCTCTGTAGCGATACGCCCCATGGGCGCCCGCTTGCCAGTGTCGCGATCCCCCCCACATCCGAAGACGCACCAGAGTTTTCCGCGGCAATAAGGGCGTGCAGCTTCCAGCGCGGCGCGCAACGCGTCGGGAGTGTGGGCGTAATCCACCAGGACATTGACATCACTCGCATCCGCGGCCACCCGTTCCATACGACCCGGTACCGGTTTGATGTCGGGAAACGCGGCGAGAATGTCCGCCAGCGGCATACCCGCGGCAGCAACCGCGGCAACTACCGCGAGGACATTGTGGATATTGAAGTCGCCAATCAGCGGCGCCTGCAGCTCACCTTCCCCCCAGGGCGTGATCAGCTGCAGGGAAAAACCGCTGTCCATTCGCTTCAGGTTACGCACCTGCAGGTCGCCAGACTGCATGCCATAGGTGATGACTTTCAGTCCACGCAGCTTGCAACGCTCTACCATCTGCGCGCCAAAGGGGTCGTCAATATTGATCACGCCGCGCTTCAGCTTCGGCAATCCGAACAGCTTTTCCTTGGCCGCGCCGTAGGCAGCCATGTTGCCGTGGTAATCCAGGTGGTCGCGGGTGAGATTGGTAAACACCGCCGTATCAAACACCAGCCCGTGTACCCGCCCCTGAGACAGGGAATGGGAGGACACTTCCATTGCTGCGGCGCGCGCGCCCTGCTGATAAAAATCCGCGTAGTCCGCCTGCAAACGCACCGGGTCCGGGGTAGTTAATCCAGTTTCCTGCAAGCTGGCGCTGCCATCTTTCCACACCCCATTGCCAATGGTGCCCATCACCGCGGCACAACCGAAATGCCGGGCCAGCAGTTGTGAAGCCAGATAAGCACAGGTGGACTTTCCATTGGTACCTGTCACCCCGACCAGATACATGGACTCCGACGGATGGCCGTAAAAGCGCGCGGCAATTTCCCCCACCCGCGCGGCAAGTCCAGGTACGCTGACTACCGGCACACCGCTGCGCTGCTCAGCGCCGAGGGTTTCGCCGTCCGCGAGCACAACCGCGGCACCTTGGGCGATGGCGGCGTCGATATATTCACGCCCGTCCACCTGGGTACCACGCAGGGCCATAAACACATCGCCAGCTTTTACCTGGCGACTGTCCAGCGCGACGCCGGTGACTTGGATATCGGGGATACCCGCGTAGCCCGGCACCAGACTGGCCAAGGATGCTTTTCGGGTTTGTATTTCATTGCGCTGGGTCATGACGTTGTACCTCTCTCGTCCAGCTGGGTTGCCAGCTGTTGCTCAGCAGGCGCAATTTGCTCGGGCGGCACCTGCAGCAGGCGCATGGCGCCGGTCATGACTTTTCCGAACACCGGCGCGGCCACTTCACCGCCGTAATATTTGGCATGACTGGGATCGTCGATCACCACCACAGCCGCCAGGCGCGGATCCTGCGCCGGCACAAAACCGGCAAACACCGAGCGGTAGCGGTTGTCGGCATAGCCGTCGCTACCCACCTTGTGCACGGTGCCGGTCTTGCCCGCCACCCGGTAACCTTCCACCCCCGCGAGCTTACCTGTACCACCGGGGCCAATTACGGTTTCCAGCATCGCGGTCACATCCCGCGCCAGACCAGCCTCAACCACACGCTCCGCATCCGCGCGGCTTTTTCCCTGGTCCAGAATCAGCGAAACCGGGCGTTTGAGCCCGGCGTTGGCGACCACACTGTATGCCTGTGCCAACTGCACGGCGTTCACTGTTAAACCGTAGCCGAAGGCAAAGTTGGCCAGCTCAATGGGGTGCCAGCGATCCCTTGTGGGCAGTATCCCCGGTGCCTCGCCGGGGAATCCGCTGCCAACCGCCTCTCCGAGCCCCAAACGGTAAAAAAGTTCACGCAATGCATCCGGCTCCAGATCCATCGCCACCTTGGTGATACCCACCTGACTGGACTTGGTGATCACCTTGGTCAGGTCTATTTGCCCGTAGTCCACCGGATCCACCAGGGTCTTACCCGGCAACCGGATATACCCGGGACTGGTATTAATGGGTGTGTGGGGCTGATAGCGCCCGGTCTCCAGCGCCGCCAGTGCAGTCAGCGGCTTGATTGTGGAACCGGGCTCGAACTGGTCGATCAGTGCGCGATTACGCATTGCCGCCGCTTTTACCCCTTCGCGGTTGTTGGGGTTGAACGAGGGCTGATTGGCCATCGCCAGTACTTCACCACTGTGGGTATCCAGGATCACCATAAAGCCGGACGCGGCACCGTTTTCCGCTACCGCCTTCTTGAGTTCACGGTAAGCGAGGTACTGCAGGCGCATATCAATAGTGAGCTGCAGGTCGCGACCCGGACGCGCCTCCTGCTTTACTGCCAGATCCTGAACCGTGCGCCCCTTCAGATCCTTCACCACCTGGCGTTTGCCTGATTCCCCGGCAAGGGATTGCTCGTAGGCGAGCTCCAGCCCTTCCTGACCGCGGTCGTCAATATTAGTAAAGCCCAGCAACTGGGCGGTGACTTCGCCGGCCGGGTAAAAACGGCGGTATTCTTTTTTGCTGTACACGCCAGCCAGATCCAGACTCAGAACCTTGCGCGCCGCTTCCGGTGTCATGTGACGCTGCAGGTACATAAAGCCCTTGTTGCGGTACTTTTCCAGGCGTTTGGCGAGACGGGCAGGCGCGGTGCCGAGCGCAGCCGCCAGCGCGCGCAACTCCTCTGCGCTGGCCTCTTTGAGTAGCTGGGGATTGGCCCAGATGGTCTGTACCGGCGTACTCACCGCCAACAACTCTCCATTGCGGTCGACGATGGACCCCCGATAGGCGGCAATTTCCTCGGTACGAATGGTACGGGCACGCCCCTGATCCTGCAGGAAGCGATAGCCTTTATCCTGCTCAGGCAGCACCTGCAGCCCGGCCAGATGGACCACCAGCGCCACGGCGAGCAGACACAGCAAACCGGCCACCAGCGCAAAGCGCCAGCGGGCAATTCCCGGCTGTTGTTGCTGTTTTTTCACTGCACCCATGACGGAGCTGTCCCCAGCGCGATCCCGCGCTTTACCTTGTTATCCGAATGCCCTTGCCTGGCACCCTACCCAATGTCCGATTGATACTGCCGTCCTAGCGGCCCGGCACCAGTACGCGCTCTGCCGGTGTCGGCGCCCGCATCTTCAATTTATCTTTTGCCACCTGCTCGATACGGCTATAGGCAGACCAGGCGCCGCGCTCCAGCAATAACCGCTCCTGCTCATAGCGCAACTCATCTCGGTGTCGCTGAGCCTGCTCGAGCTGGGCGGTGAGTTCGCGGCTCTGCTGGGTGGTATGCACAACACCCAATGCCGACACCATCAACAGCGACCAGACAACGAGCAACAATCCTTTATTTCCGCTCATCCGCTCATCCGCTCACAGCCTTTCCGCAACGCGCATCACTGCGCTGCGCGAACGCACGTTTTCTCCAATCTCCTGCGCCTCAGCCTTGACCGCCTTCCCCACTGAACGCAGTGTGCGGTGAATCTGGCTGTCCATCACTGGCAAGCCGCGGGGCAGCTGAGGCCCTTTCTCCTGCTCGCGGATAAACCGCTTAACCATGCGATCTTCCAGCGAGTGGAAGCTGATGACCACCAGACGCCCCCCGGGCTTCAGCAGTGCTAGCGACTTTTCCAGCGCTTGTCGCAGATCCTCAAGCTCGCCATTTACATGGATGCGGATGGCCTGAAACACTCGGGTTGCCGGATGCTTGCCCTTCTCCCACGCGGGATTGGCCGCCTTGACCACCTCCGCCAGATCCAGAGTGCGCTCGAAAGGCTTTTCCTGCCGCCGGCGCACAATGGCTCCGGCCATGCGGCGGGCAAACCGCTCTTCGCCGTACTCTTTGAACACCCGCGCCAGTTCACTTTCGGATTCACTGTTCACCCACTCCGCCGCACTGATACCTCGGCTGGTATCCATACGCATATCCAGCGGACCGTCCTGCATAAAACTGAACCCCCGCTCCGGCTGATCCAGCTGCGGCGAGGAGACCCCCAGGTCCAGCAGAATGCCGGTCACCTGGCCGGCCACCTTAGCCGCGGCCTGGTCTATGTCGGCAAAAGAACCGTGCCATATCTCAAAACGCGACTCACCGGCAAAGCGACTATTGGCGTACTCAATGGCCTGTGGATCCTTATCCACCGCCAGCAGTCGGCCCGATGCACCCAGCCGTTCCAACACCTGAGCGCTGTGGCCGCCGCGGCCGAACGTGCCATCGATATAAAAGCCGTCCGGATCCACCACCAGGGCATCCACAGCCTCGCGTAACAACACACTGCGATGCAGATCTTGGGACACCCTTTTACTCCTGCGTTATCGATTACATTTACAGAGAGAGAGAGACCATTTCTTCAGGCATCTCGTCCTCGCCCTCACTGTCGTCCAGCCAGTTCATCCAGCGTTCTTCGCTCCAGAGCTCCAGCTTCTTGCCCTGGCCGACCAGCATCAACTTCTTCTCAAGCCCCGCGTACTCTCGCAGGGTCGGGGGAATCAGCACCCGTCCATTGGCATCTACCTGCAGTTCACAGGCGTACCCAATCAACAGACGCTGCGCTCTCCGGGCCACCCGGTTAAAGCTCGGCAATGCTTCAATTTTAGGAAGAATTTCACGCCATTGGGCTTCTGGATAAACAAGTAGGCAGCGCTCTTCCGTGTGAGCAGTCACTACCAGGCGCCCATCGCAATCTTCCAGCAGCGAGTCCCTGACCCGCGCTGGAATGGCCAGACGCCCTTTGGCGTCCATATTGATTGCGTGACTACCCAGATACATGGATGTGTTTCTGTGGCCCGTGTTGGCGTTGTTCTGTTTTCAGGAAGGTGAAAATCTGCGCTTTTTGCCACTCATGTGCGTGATCAACCACTCACAACCACATTTGACCCACTACATCCCACAAATTTCCACTTTTCTCCACCTGCGACACTATAAATCTGACCCGGGTAAAGTCAAGGAAATCCACAGCATCCAAAGAGAAAAAACCCAGTAAATTCGCGGGCTACAGGCGAAGTGTTCACATCTTGAGCGACAAGGCGGGCGAGCAAACGCACAGCAAAGCAAGCACTTACTCTGTCATGCTGACAAGTTACTTTAAGTTTGTGCGGAAGCTCGCTGACAGGGAAAGGAAAGCGCCAATGTGAGTACCCGCTTACATGAATTACAAATAAGCACCAAACTCGCGGACGCGAAGTAGGCCGACAACACGCACCGGGATTCCGGCAGAAGAACAGCCGTCAGCATTCAACTTAGAACCTGAAGGCATATAAAAATCAGCTTTTATTATTTTTAATGGCTATCAACTCACTGTAGCTTTACAACACCCACAAGATCAGCAGGAATCCAGCCATGGGCTTTTCAGCAGGACTGAGCAAGCAGAACGCGACCACCCGCACCTTCCATCACGGTGCCGACCTGGACGCGCTCAACCAGCGTTTCAAGGAAAGCAAGCCCAGTGAAATCATGCAGTTCACCATCGAACATGCGGAAAATCCTGTGGTGTTCACCAACTTCCGCCCCCTGGCGATCGCTTTTCTGCATCTGGTAACACGGGCCAAACCCGACATACCCGTAATCTGGGTAGATCACGGCTATAACACCCCGGAAACCTATCGCCATATTGAGAAGGTCATCAAGCTGCTGGAGCTGAACCTGCACACTTTCTCGCCGAAGATGTCTGCCGCCCACTTCAACGCGGTATACGGCGGCATTCCGCCGCTGGACACGCCGGAGCACGACTTCTTCTCGCGCACGGTAAAGCTGGAGCCGTTCAATCGCGCCATGCAGGAACTCAAGCCCGATGTATGGCTGAATGGCATCCGCCACGACCAGAACGCCCACCGCCAGGGACTCGACATTTTTACCAAGGGCAACCACGGCACCATTCGCGTAGCACCCATGTTCCACCTCAAGGAAATTGATGTGGAAGAGTACGTGTACGAGAACGACCTGCCGGATAACGATGTGTACTTCGACCCCACCAAGGGTGAGGAGCATCGGGAATGTGGACTGCTGCTGCAGAAGTAAGCTGCGGAATCAGGAGGGAATCAACCGGCGGCGCAAGCGCCGCGGTCGAAAAGTGAGCCAGCCGATAAGCCGGGTTCTGTCGAGGACAATCATTCATCTGGGATGTGCGTCACCACACACCTCAAGCGACCTACCCGCCCTCAGTGCGGGTCACACCTATAGAGGGCCTATTTGGTCTTGCTCCGAACGGGGTTTACCGTGCCACGAACTGTTACCAGTCGCGCGGTGCGCTCTTACCGCACCCTTTCACCCTTACCTGTGCCTCCCAAACCGAAATTCAGGAAGCCATCGGCGGTCTACTCTCTGCTGCACTTTCCGTAGGCTCGCGCCCCCCAGGCGTTACCTGGCGTCCCACCCTATGGAGCCCGGACTTTCCTCCATCACACTACCCGAAGGCACTGCAACAGCGATTGCCTGGCTGACTCGGCGCGAAGGTTAATGACCACTGACGGCAGATGCAAGCACGACGTCGCACCCACAGCTACTTTTGTTCCAGCGACCAGTTGTACAGCAGTTTCTTGTTTACCCCGGTAATTTCTGCCGCGATCGCTGCCGCGCGCTTGGGCGGCAACTCCGCCAACAGCAACTTCATCACCCGCTCGGATTCCGCATCCAGCTCCGCAGACTTAACCTCTTCAGCACCCCTTACCAGCAACACAATCTCCCCCCGTTGCTGATTACTGTCCGCCCGCACCCACTCCACCATATCAGCCAGAGGCAGCAGATGAATCGTTTCAAATGCCTTGCTAAGCTCCCGCGCAATCACCACCTCGCGGGTGTCACCAAAGCACTGGCGCATCGCTTCCAGCGTGTCCAGTACCCGATGTGGCGCCTCGTAGAACACCATGGTGCGGGTTTCTCGCGAAAGCGCCTGCAGGGCCTTTTCCCGAGCCAGCGGCTTGGCGGGCAGAAAACCTTCGAAGGTGAAGCGGTCACTGGGTAGGCCTGCTGCGGACAGGGCGGCGACAAAGGCACAGGGCCCGGGGATGGGGACCACGGTAAAACCGCGTGCGCGGGCCTCCCGCACCAGGCGGTAGCCGGGGTCGGAAATCAGCGGAGTACCGGCATCCGAGATAAGCGCCACCGTCTGTCCCTGCGACAGGCGCTCGAGAATCTTGTCCGTGCGCTGGTCGTCCGAGTGGTCATGGTAGGCCACAAGGGGTGTATCGATGGAAAAATGGGAAAAAAGTCTCTGACTGTGACGAGTGTCTTCCGCCGCCACGAGATCCGCGCATTGTAGAACTTCGACGGCTCGCGGTACCATATCCGCCAAATTGCCAATGGGCGTCGCGACGATATAAAGCACTGCTTTATCCAGCCCCATAGTTCACTCCAGAATAAGTTTTGTGGGAGAAGAATATGTCCGCCCTGTACCGGCGCATCCCCTTCGTTATCAGCAGCCTGGCTGCGGGCACCCTGGCCCTGACCCTGGCCGGTTGCCAGACGCCGGCAACTCAGCCCGGCAGCCTGCTTCCGTCCGACGCCAGCAATCCGGCCACCGCCGATCGCCAGAGCGCCATCCGTCTGCTCAACAGTGCTCAACAGCTGTCCTCCCCGGAAAAAGACCGGGCGCAACTGCAGGCGGCCGCCATTCTATACACTCTTGGCGATAACGCGACGGCCAGACAAGCCGCAAGCACCATCGACAGCCAGCAGCTGACGGACGCGGAATACGCTCGCTACGCCCAGGTATATGGCAGCGCCCTCGCCGCCGACGACGATTTCTTTGCCGCCCTTGATCTGGTCAGCGCGCCGCGCCTGGAGCAGGCCTGGTATCAGGTTCCCGCGGAAACCGTGCTGCCCCTGCGCAACCTGCGTGCAGACCTGTGGAGCCTGATGGGGGATATCGACAGCGGCATCGCCGAACGCCAGCGCATCGCCGCCCTGCCCCTCAGCGATGCGGAAACCTACACCAATAACGATGGCCTGTGGCAGCTGCTAACTCAACTGCCATCCAAAGAGCTGCGCCTGCGGGCTGAGGAAAACCTGAATTCGCAGATGCGCGCCTGGTACCAGCTGGCTCTGCTGGGGCGCGACACCCAGACGGACATCAGCACCCAGCTCACCGCCCTCAGCCGCTGGCGCCAGCAGTGGCCCCGTCACACGGCAGTTTCGCACCCGCCCCAGGCACTGCAACTACTGGAGCAACTGGCGAGCCAGCGGGCACAGAATGTGGCCCTCCTGCTGCCATTGTCCGGCCCACTGGGTTCAGCGGGACGCGCCATTCGCGATGGGTTTATGGCCGCGTACTACAGCGCACTGGATGCCGGCGCACCGACACCGCAAATCCAGGTCTACGACACCGGCAGCAGCCAGCCGTTCGAGGCGCTCTACCAGACCGCCATCGACAATGGCGCCCAGGCTGTCGTCGGCCCGCTGGACAAAAGCAAGGTGGCCAATCTGCTGGCAACGGAAAAACTGCCAGTGCCCACTCTCGCCCTGAACTACGGCGACGAAGGCCGCCTCACCGACGACCTGGTCCAGTTCGGCCTCGCGATCGAAGATGAAGCCCGCCAGGTGGCCAGCCAGGCCTACCGCCAGGGCCATCGCCAGGCGATGATTCTGGCTCCGGAATCCAGCTGGGGGCAGCGCGGCCTGGAGGCCTTCACTGAAGAGTGGAACCGCCTCGGTGGCAGCGTGAGCATCAGTCGCAACTATCGCGATTCCAGCAACTTTTCCCAGTTGATCAGCGACGTATTGTTGATACAGGAAAGTAAAAACCGGGAGCGCGAGTTGCGCGGCAAACTCGCGGCACCGCTGAAGTTCACTCCGCGCCGACGGGGCGACGTGGATATGCTGTTTGTACTCGCGCAGCCCCAACAGGCGCGCCAGATCAAACCCATGCTGTCCTACTTCTACGCGGGCGAACTGCCGGTGTATTCCACATCGCAGATTTTCGCCGGCACGATCGATCGCCAGCGGGACCGAGATATCAACGGCGTACGCTTTACCGCACTGCCCTGGCTGTTTGAGGATGACAACCAGACCAAGCGCAACATCATCAAGCAAGCCGCTCCGGCGCCGGCGTTTGCGCGCCTGTATGCACTGGGTGCCGATGCCTTCCGCCTCTACCCACGTCTGCCAATCCTGCGCCAATTCCCGGAGCAGCAGGTCTATGGTCTCACCGGCGCACTCCGCCTGACTGCCGACGGACGCATTGTGCGCGAGCAGATCTGGGCGAAAATCGACGATGGTGCCCCAGTGCCAATCACTACGACGGAGCCCAGCCTGCCGCAGGCGGCAAACACCAGCGCTCGGGTCGAATAACCGGCAAAAACAATACATCCATCGAAAAGGATCTTCATGGATACCACAGCGATTGGCACAAAAATGGAAGGCCTGGCAGAGCAACACCTGATTGCCGCCGGGCTGCGAATTGTCGAGCGAAATTTTCGCGGTCGCTTCGGGGAACTCGACCTGATCGCCCGCGACGGTAACACCCTGGTGTTTGTTGAGGTACGCTACCGGCGCAATCGCATGTTTGGCGGCGCGGTAGCCTCGGTGGACTTTCGCAAACAACGCAAGCTGATTGCCACTGCCAACGGCTACCTGCAATATCGCAGGCTCGACTGTCCCTGCCGATTTGACGTGATCAGCATTGAGCTGGGCGGCCGTGCGGAAGACCTGAAAATAGACTGGATTCAAAATGCCTTCGGGCAATAGGCTCACCCGGTGGCCGCAACCTGAGGCCCTAGAATGGAAATCACAGATTCAATGGAACAGAGAGTTGTAACCCTGTTTCACCGCAGCATCGAAGCAACCATGAATGCCGGTGAACTTTTGGCGCCCCTGATTGCCGAAGCCAGCGAAATGATCGTGCATACGTTGCTGGCAGAAAATAAGCTGCTGATCTGTGGCAATGGCCTGAGCGGCGCCCTGGCACAAAGCTTTTCCGCGCAGTTGATGGGCGGCTTCGAACGCGAGCGCCCGGGACTTCCGGCACTGGCACTGAACGGAGACGGCATAACCACCGGCACCGTAGCCCGCAATCACGGCAGAGCGGAATCCTATGCGCGGCAAATCCGGGCACTGGGACAGCCGGGGGATCTGCTGGTGATTATCAGTACCGACGGTAAAGACTCCAATCTTGTTCAGGCCGTCCGCGCAGCCCACGACCGCGACATGGGCGTGCTGGCATTGACCGGCGGCGAGAGCGACGGGGACTGCACTGCACTATTGGATGTACACGACATCGAACTGCGGGTGCCTTCGGAGGTGGCCTCTGAAATACACCAGGTACATCTGTTAACCCTGTTCTGTCTTTGCGACCTGATCGACAGCAGCCTGTTTGGCGGATACGAGGAGTAATCCATGCAATCCACTTTGAATAACCATGCTGGTCACAGCGCAATACCCCAGCGCCTGAAGGTAGCCGTTGTCGCCGGTATTTTTTTCATCCTCGGCGGTTGCGCCACTGTGCTGGACGCCACCCACGATGGTCCAATCCAGCCGGATCCCGGCGAGCGCAGTTTCGGCACCTATATCGATGACCAGCAGCTTGAAACCGTCACCAAGGTGAATATCGGCAAGGCCCACCCCGACCTGAAGGCGGCCAATATCGACGTAACCACGTTCAATGGCGTCGTCCTGCTGACCGGTCAGGTGCCGAATACAGAATTACGCACCCTGGCCGGCCGCACTGCACAGCAGGTGCATTCCGTGCGCCAGGTGTACAACGAAATCCAGGTGCGCGGCACCACTTCCATGCTGGCACGTACCAGCGACACCTGGCTGACCACCAAGGTAAAGAGCGTGCTGTTGACGGACAAGGAAATCGACAGCGGCCGTATCAAGGTGATTACCGAAAACGGTGTTGTCTACCTGATGGGGCTGCTAACCCGCCAGGAAGCGGAGAATGCGGCGGAAGCGGCACGGGCCGTGGGCGGCGTACAGAAAGTAGTGAAAGCGGTGGAGTATATCGACTGATTCCCCCATCTTTCTTTCAGAACAATAAAAAACGGAGGCCTTAGCCTCCGTTTTTTATTGTTCTGAAATGTTCCTCAGGGACGCTCGATGGCCACCGCCGTCGCCTCGCCACCCCCGATACACAGGCTCGCCACACCTTTTTTCAGATCGCGATTTTCCAGCGCCGCGAGCAGTGTAACGATAACCCGGGCACCACTGGCTCCCAGCGGATGACCCAGCGCACAGGCGCCGCCATTGACGTTGACCTTGTCGTGCGGCAAGTCCAGTTCCCGCATCGCGGCCATGGTAACGACCGCGAAGGCTTCGTTGATCTCGAACAGATCCACATCGCTGGTGTCCCAGCCGGTTTTTTCCAGCAATTTCTTCATGGCATTGACCGGGGCAGTGGTAAACCACTCAGGCTGGTGCGCGAACTGGCTCTGCCCCTTCAGTACTGCCAGCACCTTCAGGCCCCGGGCCTTGGCTTCGCTTTCACGCATCAGCACCAGGGCGGCGGCGCCGTCGGAGATGGAGCTGGCATTGGCCGCGGTCACCGTACCGTCTTTGCGGAAGGCAGGACGCAACTGGGGGATTTTATCCGGGCGCGCGCTACCGGGACCTTCATCCACGGAGACCACCAGATCGCCCTTGCGGGAGGAAACTGTCACCGGGGAAATTTCCCGAGTAAAAGCGCCAGATTCGATGGCTGCGTTAGCCCGCGCCAGGGATTCCAGAGCAAATGCGTCCTGCTCCTCGCGGCTGAACTGATACTTGTCGGCAGTACACTCAGCAAAATTACCCATCAGCTGACCGTCGTAGGCGTTTTCCAGGCCGTCGGTAAACATGTGGTCCTGTACTTCACCGTGCCCCAGACGCATGCCGCTACGAGCCTTGGGCAGCAGGTAGGGAGCATTGCTCATACTCTCCATGCCACCGGCAACAATCACTTTGGCATCACCGGCCAGCAGCGCATCCCGGGCCATCATCACGGTTTTCATACCGGAACCGCACACCTTGTTGACGGTGGTGGTGGGAGTCGCCTCCGGAATTCCCGCACCCAACGCGGCCTGGCGCGCCGGTGCCTGACCGACGCCGGCAGGCAGGACACAACCCATCAGTACCTCATCGACATCCGCTGCGGCAACACCTGCATCGGCGAGCGCACCCCGAATGGCCACCGCCCCCAGCTCCGGTGCACCGAGGCCGGACAACGCGCCCTGCATTGCCCCCATAGGTGTCCGGGAAACTCCAACAATGACCACTTGGTCTGTCGCTTGCTCGCTCATGCCAAATTTACTCCAAATTTTACCGTAATTGCCTCAATTGGCTGACCAGTATTGCGCTAATTGATTATTGTGCGGTGGATTATACCCCACAGACCCGGGAGTCTCGCCATCCGCCTTTCGTTGTATGGACCATGGTAGTATCTGGCGCAATCCGCGGGAAAACCGCAGAGCGCCATTTTCACTGACCATAAACAACACAAGTACAACAAGCAGACCATTTATAAAGGTGAATCCATGGAAATTTCCACCATTGTCTGGCTGGTAGTTCTGGCCGCACTGGCTCTCTATGTGATCGGCATATACAACAAGCTGGTGTCACTGAAAAACCGCTATGAAAACGCGTTCTCGCAGATCGAGGTGCAACTGAAGCGCCGCTACGACCTGATCCCCAACCTTGTGGAATCCGCCAAAAGCTATCTCAAGCACGAACGTGAAACTCTGGAAGCCGTGATCAGCGCACGTAACTCCGCTCTCGCGGGACTCAAGGCCGCCTCAGACAACCCCGGCTCCGCCACCGCCATCGCCAACCTGGGCAACGCCGAAGGTGCGCTGGCAAGCGCACTCGGGCGCCTCAACGTGGTGATGGAGGCCTACCCAGACCTCAAGGCCAACCAGACCATCCAACAGGTAATGGAAGAGCTGACCAGTACCGAAAACAAGGTGGCCTTTGCCCGCCAGGCGTTCAATGATGGCGTGACCACTTACAACATTTTCCGCCAGAGCTTCCCCCCGGTGTTTTTTGCCGGCTTCTTCGGTCACCGGGAAAACGGCAAACTGCTGGAGTTTGCCGACTCTCAAGCCTTCCAGGCTGCACCCCGGGTAGAGTTCTGATACGCCCATGAACTTTTTCCAACACCAGGATCAGGCGCGCCGCAACAGCCTTGTGCTGACCGCACTATTTGCAGCCGCAGTCGTGGGGCTGATTGCCATCACCACACTGTTTGTTGCAGCCGTTTTCAATCACTCAGAACTGCAGTCCTTCGATCCCGCAGCCATGGTAGCTGCGCTCGGCTGGCAAACCCTCGGCGGTATCGCACTGACCATTAGCGCCATTGTGGCCCTCGCCAGCGCTTACCGGCTGCGCCAGCTTTCTGACGGAGGGCGCGCGGTAGCGGAGTCCCTGGGGGGCAAAAAGATCAATGTCGCCGCGCGGGACCTGTATGAACAGCGCGCCCTGAACGTGGTGGAGGAAATGGCACTGGCCGCGGGTACCCCGGTGCCGGAGGTGTATATCATTGAAGACAACGCCATCAATGCCTTCGCCGCGGGCTATCGACCAACCGATGCGGTGATCGGGCTCACCCGCGGAGCTATCGAGCAACTCAACCGCGAAGAACTGCAGGGGGTGGTGGCACATGAGTTCAGTCATATTTTCAACGGCGATATGCGCCTCAATATCCGCATCGTTGGCCTCCTGCATGGAATTTTGATCATCGGCCTGCTGGGCAGCTGGTTGCTGCGGGGAAGCTACTGGGGAAGCGGGCGCAATAGTCGCGGACGCGCGGCACTGCTGGGCGTGGGGGCAGGTCTGGTAGTGATCGGTTACACCGGGACCTTCTTCGGCAACCTGATCAAATCTGCAGTAAGCCGGCAGCGGGAATACCTTGCGGATGCGTCGGCGGTGCAGTTCACCCGCAACAATCACGGCATCGCGGGCGCGCTGAAAAAAATTGGGGGTTACAACAGTGGCTCGCGACTGGCCGCGGCCAACGCCAGTGAATTCAGCCACATGTATTTTGCCAGTAGCCTCAAGCGTTCATTTCTCGGTTTTTTTGCAACCCACCCGCCATTGAACCAGCGTATCCTTCGTCTGGACCCCAGCTGGAACGGCGCGCTTGCGCAAGGTGCCCTAAGTCCAGATACGCAGGATGGACCGGCGGCAACCCGGGCAGCTCTACCACAGGAACAGATAACAGGTATTCACCAAGCCGAATACCACACACCGGACAGGGACCGATCGACCTCCTCCGATACAGCTGCGACAACGCCGCAGGACGCTGAATATCAGGTACAGCTCAACAGAGTGCTTGCCTCCGTAGACAACAACATTGCCGCGCCTAGCACGGCTCAGTTTGATTACGGCCACACACTGCTTTCCAGGGTGCCTGCGGACCTGAAAGCTGCCGCTCACGATCCCTTCTCCGCGCGCGCAGTTGTATACGCACTGCTGATTCACCCGGCGGATCTCGCACAGCACCGGCAACAACAGCTGGCGCTGCTGGAAAAGTTCGCGCACCCGGCGGTGTGGAAGGAGTTCCGCAATCTACACCCGTCCCTGGACCAGCTGCCCGCCTGGATGCGCTTGCCACTGTTAGATCTGTGCGTCCCCGCGCTGAAGGCTCTGGCGCCGCAACAATATCAGGTTTTCAAACGCAATCTGATCAAATTGATCCGCGCCGACGGCGAGCTGGAAATCTGGGAATGGGCACTTTACCGAGTCCTGATTCACGCCCTGGAACAGGATCCCGATCGCCAGCGCAAGGGAATCGGAAGTGTAAAAGGCATGCTACCCGATGCTTACCGTTTCCTGCTGGCCGCCATGGCCCATGCCGGAACTACCGACTACCTTAGCGCCAAACGCGCCTACGAAGCTGGCCTGAGCGCCCTGGGGCTTTCGCCAGTGCCGTTGCCTGCAGGAGCAGATATCAACCTGCAGAGACTCGACAAGGCGCTGGCCATAGCGCGTGAGACCCCACCGCTGAAAAAGCCGGCGCTGCTGAAATCCCTGGCGACAACCCTGGCTCACGACGGCGTGATAGAGGCGCGGGAAATAGAACTGCTACGCGCCATCGCCGATTGCCTGGACTGCCCCATGCCGCCCATCCCCGCGACCTTGCCCAGCCATTCCCGGAACAGTGAATTGGCCCCGGAAGCCGTCAGCTCCTGAATAATCTACGGCTACACGCCTGGATAGTCGGGAGTGGAGAGAGGAGAGAGGAGAGAGGAGAAAGAAGCCAACAAATAAAAAAGCCGGCAATCAAGCCGGCTTATTTACACCAGATCATTGGTACACGGGACCGATCCCCATCGTCCAGACAATTACCGAACAAACCATCACACTCACCATCATCACCAGACCAACGGTCAGCACCGCGCTCGCGTACAAAAACGCGCGCTCCTTGCTCATGTTCATCAAAATCGGAATGCCCTCGTAAAGCAGGTACACCGCATAAGCGCCGGCAAGCCCCATAACTGCGACAACCAGCCACAGTTGCGGATAGAGCATCACGATACCGGCAAGTAGCACCGGGGTGGTCAGGAAAACCGCAAGTGCCGTACCCTCGTAGTGCAGGGTGGGCTCATCGCCCTCAACACCGTAAGCACGGGCCATCCAATTGATGAACTCACCCACCAGGTAGATACCGATCAGGATCGCAATATAGGTTGTCACAGCCAGAGCCAGGGCACTTGCGGGAGTGAGCTTGGCCACATGGCCACCCAGCTCAAAGCCCACCAGGGTAACGCCGACATAGCCGGCAATACAGGGAATCAGCGCCAGAATGGGCACGTGGCTCAGAAAGACCTGTAAGAAAGAGTGCTTGTCTGAACGAATAGCCCGCCATTCTTTATCCGGGTTGGTAAAAATACCAATGGTATGACTCAGTAACTTCACGGAAATCCCTCTCCTGCACAGAACTTGTTTGCAGTATCGGAAGAGAGAAAGCGAATCACCAACTGAGAACAGGAATAAGGCGTCAATTTTTACGCCAGCACGTCAAAAGGGGGTGCGAAAAGCAGAGAGAGGAGAATGGACTCCCACAAATGGGAGTCCGGAGCACAACCACTGAATACTTACTTGACCACCCGCAAGGAGGGCTTCTTGGAAGGCTTCTTCAGGGTAGTCGGAGGTGTCGGTTCCGGTGGTTCCGGCGTTTCTTCCGGCTCAAAGACCATACCCTGTCCATTCTCACGGGCATAGATACCAACCACCGCGCCCACAGGCACCTGGATGTCGGTGGGGACACCGCCGAAACGCGCATTGAAGCGAATTGCATAATTGTCCATGGTCAGCCCCATAACCGCAGTCTCGGAGACATTCAGAACAATCTGGCCATCTTCATTAACATGCTGCTGAGGCACCAGCACCCCGTTCAGGTGGGTATCAACCAACAGGTACGGCGTGCATTTATTGTCGGTAATCCACTCATAAAACGCCCGCAAAAGGTACGGGCGGTTGGATGTCATCGGCGGCTTATTCAATCAGCACCTCAGGAGCGCATTTCGCGCTCGTATTCGGTCAGGCTCTGCTGGAAGGCTTCACGGGCGAACAGGCGGTCCATGTAATCCTGCAAAGGTTTGGCCTGCTTGGTTTTCGGCAGCGCAACTTCCAGCTGTTCCAGACGCCACAGCAGCGGGGCCATACAGCAATCCACCAGAGAAAACTCCTCGTTAAAGAAGTACGGCAGGTCGGTAAACATGGGGGCAATCCCCACCAGACTGTCACGCAACTCTTTGCGCGCGGCGGCTACGTCCTTGCCGCCGGCAAGAATCTTGTCTACCAGCGGACACCAGTCACGCTCGATACGGTACATGATCTGACGGCTCTGGGCACGGGCAACCGGGTAAACCGGGAGCAGCGGCGGATGCGGGAAACGCTCGTCCAGATACTCCATCATCACTTTGGTTTCAAACAATACCAGCTCGCGATCGACCAGCGTCGGCAGGGAGTTGTAGGGATTGAGATCCGCCAGCTCAGCCGGTTTGTCGTCAGGATCAACATCAATGATGTCAACGGAAACACCTTTTTCCGCAAGAACGATGCGTACCCGGTGGCTGAAATGACAACGACCATCGGAAAAGAAGGTCATGGAGGAGCGCTTGTTGGTCGGCACACCCATTTTGGAACTACCTCAGTCTACTGGCCGGCTTCCGCGCGACCATCATTCAAAAACGGAAAACGGGTGGTTGGGCTGATACCGGAATACCGGCGGCCCACCACCCGGGAAAATTATCAGGCTATCGCTTAGTGGTGTACGTCTTTCCAGTACTCGCGATTCAGCAGCCAGGCGAAGATAAAGAACACCAGAATGAACGCCAGCACATAAAAACCGATACGCTTGCGGGTTTCCGCCATCGGTTCGGCAATGTACTCCATGAAGTTCACCAGGTCATAGACCGCCTGATCATACTCCACGTCGGTCATGGAGCCCTTCACCTTGTTTACCTGCAGACTACCACAGCCAGCATCCATAATCGGGTTACCCATTTCATCACGTACCACTTTACCGTGATCGCGCTTAGGTCCCGGGGCGCACTCCGGCAACCCCTGTAGCTCCATCAGGACGTGGGGCATACCCACATTGGGGAACACTTTATTGTTTACACCAGTGGGGCGCGCCTCATCCTTATAAAAGCTGCGCAGATAAGTGTACAACCACTCCGGGGAGCGAGCGCGGGCCACCAGTGTCAGATCTGGAGGTGTGGCACCAAACCAGACTTTGGAGTCATCCGGCCGCATAGAAATCTGCATCAGGTCGCCGACCTTGTCGTCACCCAACACCAGGTTCTCCATCATCAACTCGTTGGGAATATCCAGGTCAGTGCCAACGCGCTCCCAGCGGGAAAAGTTGGCACTGTGACACCCCATGCAGTAGTTCACGAAGTACTTGGCACCGCGCTGGAGAGAGGACTTGTCATTCAGATCAATATTAATGTGATCCAGCTCGACAGAACTCTCTGCACCCACAGCCTTGATGGGAACAAAAGCCATCAGCACCACGGCGATGATGCCGCCGAACAGCAGAATGAACGACTTGCTGCCAGATGGACTGGTCACACGGGCAGGTTCCGGGTGCACCACATCGCGGTTGGTCAGCCACGGCAGCGCAGCAAAGAATACTGCGAATACCAGCGCCAGCAGTCCCACGAACAGGCTCGCACTCCAGTTCACCACGGCCATCCACAGGAACAGGAAGCCGAAGATGCCACTGACAATCCACGAAGCCAGGCCCTTGCGGGTGTTCGGACTGGTCCAGATCGGCATGGTGACGAAGAAAGCAAAGTAGAACAGGGTCGCCACCTGCGCCAGGAAGTTACGGCCCGGAGTCGGGGATTTCACACCCAGGTAGCCCAGGATGATAAACACCGCCGCGAATACCAGTAGCAGCACCTTCGGCAGCACACCCTTGTAGCGGATGGACTTCACCGGGCTCTTGTCGAGCCAGGGCAGTACGAACAGGATCGCAATAGCCGCACCCATGGCCACAAGGCCAAGGAACTTCGCGGTCAGCGGGCCAATATCCATGGTCACTGCGCGCAGCACCGCGTAGAACGGGGTGAAGTACCACACCGGAGCAATGTGTTCAGGCGTCTTCAGCGGGTTAGCTTCTTCGAAGTTGGCATGTTCGAGGAAGAAACCGCCCATTTCCGGGAAAAAGAACACCACTACACAGAAGGCGAACAGGAATACCGCTACGCCCACCAGATCGTGCACGGTGTAGTAAGGATGGAAGGGAACGCCGTCCAGAGGCACACCGTTTGCATCCTTGTTTTTCTTGATCTCGATACCGTCGGGGTTATTCGAACCCACTTCGTGCAGCGCCAGGATGTGCAGCACGACCAGCAGTACCAGTACCAGCGGCAGGGCAATTACATGCAGCGAGAAAAAGCGTGTGAGGGTAATACCGGAAATCAGGTAGTCACCACGGATCCACTGCACCAGGTCTTCACCGATACCAGGGATTGCACCAAACAGGGACACGATTACCTGTGCACCCCAGTAGGACATCTGGCCCCAGGGCAGTACGTAACCCATAAAGGCTTCCGCCATCAGCACCAGATAAATACACATGCCGAAAATCCACACCAGCTCGCGCGGCGGCTTGTAAGAGCCGTACATCAGACCACGGAACATGTGCAGATAGACCACCACGAAAAACGCGGAGGCTCCAGTGGAGTGCAGATAGCGGATAATCCACCCCATATCCACATCACGCATGATGTATTCAACGGAAGCGAAGGCGTTTTCGGCAGACGGATTGAAGCTCATAACCAACCAGATACCGGTCAGCAGCTGATTCACCAGAACCAGCATGGAGAGCACACCGAAGAAGTACCACAGATTGAAGTTTTTGGGCGCGTAGTACTTGCCCATGTGGGTATCCCACGCGCGATAAATCGGCAGGCGCTGGTCGACCCAATCACCCAAAGCGGTTAACCAGTTCATGCGGCGCCCTCCTGATCCACACCAATTACGATTACGTCATCACCCTCGTAGGAGTATGGAGGCACATCCAGGTTGGTCGGTGCAGGTACACCTTTGTACACCCGGCCGGCCAAATCGTACTTGGAACCGTGACAGGGGCAGAAAAAACCACCCATCCATTCACTGCCACCGAGGTCTGCAGCGCCGACTTCCGGGCGGTACATTGGGGCGCAACCCAGATGGGTACAGAGGCCGACCAAAACCAGCGTCTGAGGTTTGATGGCGCGATTTTCAGGGTCTACATAACCAGGCTGTTTGGACTCGGCAGACTTGGGGTCGCGCAGCAATGGATCCACCTTGGTCAGGTTGTCCAGCGACTCCTGAGTGCGGCGCACTACATAAACCGGCTTGCCCCGCCACTCTACGGTGACCATCTGGCCCGGTTCCAGCTTGCTGATGTTGTATTTGACTGGCGCGCCGGCGGCTTTCGCCTTGGCACTCGGATTCCAGGAGGCGACGAATGGTACAGCGATCCCCACTGCGCCGGCACCACCCACTACGGAGGTAGCGGCAGTCAGGAATCGACGACGCCCCACATTTACACCGTCATCACTCATGACGTATTTCTCCCATCACAGCGCCCCAGGATTAACCGGGACTGACTGGCCCAAACCCAAAATTACCGGAGATCTTCTGAAAAAAGTCTACACGACCGTGTACGGCGGTGAAGGAGGATATACCGCTGATGGCAGCTGCAGCCCTGGCGAATCGATACCAGATAGAACAGAGCAACCGCGCAGCAGCAATGCATTCACCACCGCAAATCAGAGACTTAAGACAGAAACTCCCCTACAACTGGTCCGCCCGCTTGGCTTTAGAACAAAGTAGCCAAACCCCAGGTGCGGGCGGATAGAAATTCGCGCAATGTTAAAGAAAATGCCAAATCGATACAAGGCGAAACCCGTAGTGAACGTCGGCAATTCCGCCGCAAACTGGTGACATTTCGTCCACTTCCACTCAACACAAATCAGCGCAGGGACTCCGGCAGACAAAAAAAAGCCCGGCAGTTGCCGGGCAAGAAAAACTGAAAATTCTGCTTAACGCTTGGAGAACTGCGGCTTCTTACGCGCTTTGCGCAGACCGACTTTCTTCCGCTCAACGGCACGCGCATCGCGAGTTACGTAGCCAGCTGCACGCAGCGGCTGACGCAGGGACTCGTCGTATTGCATCAGAGCGCGGGTCAAGCCGTGACGGATAGCACCCGCCTGGCCGAAGGAACCGCCACCCTTCACAGTGACGTTGATGTCGAATTTTTCGACCATGTCGACCATTTCCAGCGGCTGACGCACGATCATGCGAGCCACTTCACGACCGAAGTATTCGTCCAGAGTGCGACCGTTAACGCTGATTTTGCCCTCTCCCTGCTGGATGAATACACGAGCAGTGGAGGTCTTGCGGCGGCCGGTTCCGTAATATTGAGTAGTTGCCATGAGAATGCTTCCGTTTAGATCGACAGTTCAATCGGCTGCTGGGCCGCGTGAGGATGTTCGCTACCTTTGTACACCTTCAACTTCTTGAACATGGCGCGACCCAGAGGGCCTTTCGGGAGCATGCCTTTAACAGCACTCTGGATAGTGCGCTCAGGCGCCTTGTCGATCAGCTTCTCAAAGCTGATGGATTTCAGACCACCGGGGTAACCGGAGTGGCTGTGGTAGATTTTGGCTTTAGCCTTATTGCCGGTCACGCGAACCTTCTCGGCATTGATCACAACGATGTAATCACCGGTGTCCACGTGGGGCGTATATTCAGGCTTGTGCTTGCCGCGCAGGCGGTGAGCAATCTCGGCGGAAATACGGCCGAGAGTCTTGTCCGCAGCGTCAACAATGTACCAGTCGCGAGTTACCGCTTCCGGCTTGGCACTGTAAGTCTTCATGTTATAAAACACCTGTATATGGCCTCCGAAATGGGGGCCGTCCCACGAAAAGAGCGCGAATACTACATAAGCACCCCAGGCTTTTCAAGCGGAAAATTGACCAACATCTGACCAGCTGGCCCCGCCCGCCAGCATCATTCCGGGCGGTGGGGACGCGCCAGGTACTCCGTTGACTGCATCTCCTGCAGGCGGCTGATAGTGCGGGCAAACTCAAAGCGCAGATGGCGCCCCGCGTAGATCGATTCCACAGGCTCTGCCGCCGATATCACCAGCTTGACGCATCGGTCATAAAATTCATCAACCAAATTGATAAACCTCCGAGCCTGACTTTCTGCACGCTCATCCAGACGCGGGACATTCGCCAGAATCACCGTATGGAATTCTCGCGCCAGCTCGATGTAGTCATTCTGCGAGCGCGGGCCATCACACAGCTCGTTAAACTCAAACCAGGCCACGTCATCCGCCAGCTGGGCGGCAACGATGGGGCGCCCCTCAATATCCAGAGCAACCCCTTCCCGCACCTCACACCCCTCAACAATCAGGCTGCGGAAAGAGCGCGCGAGACTCGCATCCGCTTCCGCATCCAGAGGACAATGATAGAGCTCCGCCATCTCCAGAGCCCGCAATCGGTAGTCCACACCATTGTCCACATTGATGACTTTGGTATGGGTCAGCAACAGATCAATGGCCGGCAGGAAGCGCGCCCGCTGCAAACCGTCTCTGTACAGGCCCTCAGGCACGATATTGGACGTCGCCACCAAGGTGACCCCGCGCTCAAACAGGGCCCCCAGCAGATTGGCCAGAATCATCGCATCGGTAATATCGGAAACGAAGAATTCGTCAAAGCACAACACGCGCGCCCGCTCAGCAATGCGGTCCGCGACTTTTTCCAGGGGGTTCTTCTCTCCCGCAAGTACTTTCAGTTGACGGTGCACATCGCGCATAAAGCGATGAAAGTGAGTGCGCAGCTTGCGCTCAAAGGGAAGCGCCTCGAAAAAGGCATCCATCAGATAGGTTTTGCCACGCCCCACGCCACCCCAGAAGTACAACCCCATTTCCGGCGCGCGCCCCTTCTGCCGGGTCCGACGCAGACCCCGCAACCAGCCACGCCGTCCAGGCTCGGCCAACAGCCGCTCGTACAAATCCTGCAGCTCGGCCACAGCCGCCTGCTGGGCAGGATCGACAACAAAATCCGGACGCTGCAAATCGCGCTCATAGCGCTGCAGGGGGGAAAGACGGGAAGATGCCGACTGGCGCTGTTCCATGACCATCAATTCAGGACCATTCTATATATAGAGAGCTGTGCTCTGGCGACCGGCACTGCCGCTGATAGCCAGTTGGCGCGCACTTTACCAAATCCGCCACAACTTGACACAAACCACAGCGCAACGCCCCGGCCGTATTGGCGTATAATAAGGGCTTCGTCACGGATGGCCGGCGCCATATTTCATTTGAGGAGAAAGTTACGTGCACTCAACTTCGGTTTTGATTCTGGTCGGTGTTATCGGCCTTGCCCTGGGAGCCATTCTGGCCTTTGTAGCCACTCGCAGCCGCCAGAACAGCGACCGCAGCCAGGAGCTTGAACTGCGCCTGAGGGAAGCCAATGCGCAACTGGAAGACTTCCAGCTGCAGGTAAACGAGCACTTCGACCAAACTTCTCAACTGGTTCACAACCTGACCCAGAGCTATAAAGAGGTTCACGAATATCTCGCCAACAGCGCGATGCGCCTTTCCAGCCAGGATATCGGGCGGCAGATGCTGGAAGCCGGGAGTGGCAACCTCAATGAAAGCGCCGAAAACCTCAGCGTACTCCCCCCCAGAGACTGGGCCCCTAAAGAACCGGGCGCAAAAGGTACCCTGTCGGAGGATTTCGGACTGGAAAAAGAAATCCAGGCAGCAGCTCCTGCCCCGGCCGAAGCCGCTAATCGCTGACACGCCAACGGCCACTCACAAGCGTACGGACACAAAAAAGGCGGGGATCTCCCCGCCTTTTTTTGTGTCCGAGACTCCGCCTTACAGGCTCTGATAGTAATCCATCAGAATCTGGGCCACTTCCGGGCGAGAGAATTCCGGGGGCGGCGCAACGCCGTTACCCAGCATCTCGCGCACCTTGGTGCCGGAAAGCAGGATAAAGTCTTCTTTACTGTGATCCGGCACGTCCCGCATCATCACCACCCGATTCAGCTTTTTCGAGTAAGCAGTGTGGTCAGCACGGAAAATCTCGATCTCCAGCGCCCCTTCCGGAACCTTTTCGTCGAAGATAGTCTGCGCATCAAAGGCGCCATAGTAGTCACCCACACCCGCGTGGTCGCGACCGACAATCAGGTGGCTACAGCCACAGTTTTGACGGAACACCGCGTGCAGCACGGCTTCACGGGGACCAGCGTACAGCATGTCAAACCCGTAACCAGTCACCATCACGGTGTTTTTCGGGAAGTACTCTTCCACCATTTTGCGGATAGCCGCATCGCGGACATTGGCAGGGATATCACCCGGCTTTAGCTTACCCAGCAACATGTGGATCAGGACGCCGTCGGCCTCTACCGCTTCCAGTGCCATTTTGCACAGTTCTTCGTGAGCACGATGCATCGGGTTGCGAGTCTGGAAAGCAACAACCTTGCTCCAGCCATGCTCCGCGAATTCATTGCGGATTTCCACCGCTGTGCGGAAAGTCTCCGGGAAGTCGGTCTGGAAGTAGCTGTAATTCAGCACCTCAATGGAACCGGAAATAAGCTGGCGGCCGGCCGCGTTAAAGGTGGCCACACCCGGGTGAGCGCCGTCGAGGGTGCCAAATACCAGCTCGGCAATAGTGTTGACCTGCTCGTCGGTCACGGTTTCGATGGCTTCCACGTCCATCACCGCCAATACAGGGTTACCCTCGATGTTCGGGTCGCGCAGCGCAACGCGCTTGGCGCCGGCGATCGCAGAGGCATCCTCTACCATGTTGACGACGGGTACCGGCCAGAACAGGCCGTCGACAGTGTGCATGGACTCCGCCACGCTCAGGGTGTCCGCCAGGTTCATGTAGCCTTTTAGCGGGTTAAAGTACCCGGCACCCAACATGACGGCATTGGCCGCCGCAGCGGAGCTCACAACGATGGACGGCAGGGACTCTGCCTCCTGTACCAGCTGGCGATGGCGCTCACCGTCGGATACGAAACGGGGCTGCAATTCGGCACTGCCGTGTGGACGAACCAGGGACATAGATACTCCTGAGATTATTGGGCAACGTAGCAAAATTTTGAGCAACACATTATACGGATTCCGCGACAGCGACCAAGTAGGCTTTTAACACGGCACCAAAATCGACATCCGGACGGATGGGGATACGAGGACCTATAGACACATAAAACACGTATAATGCCCCGCAAACCAAGGAGCTACTGGTGTCTCTACAACGCTTTCTGCAAGACTGGGCCATTCCGGCCATCATCGGCCTGGCCGTAGCGATCGGGCTGCTACTAATGTTCCCGCATTTACGCGGCCAGAGCGACAAAACGGTCGGTATTCCGGACTTTCATGGTCCAGCTTCCTATGCCCGCGCGGTCAACCTGGCAGCTCCGGCGGTAGTCAATGTGTTCAGTAAGCGGGCCGTCCGACAACACCCGCTGGCAACCCACCCGCTGTTCCGGCATCTGTTCGATAACCTGTCCCAGCTTCAGCGCGAGCGCATGCATTCCAACCTGGGCTCGGGGGTCATTGTCGACAGCGCCGGCTACATACTGACGAATTACCACGTTATATCCGACGCAAATGAAATAGCGGTGCAGCTCCGCGACGGACGCGCAGCACAGGCTGAGCTCATCGGTTCTGAACCCGATTTTGACCTGGCGGTACTCAAGATCGACCTTCCCAACCTGACAGCCATTACCGTGGGAGAGCCGGACAGGGCCCAGGTCGGCGATGTAGTACTGGCGATCGGCAACCCCTTCGGCGTCGGCCAGACAGTAACTCAGGGCATCGTCAGTGCCACCGGTCGCGACGTCAGCAGTGCCGGCATCGGCAGCCTGCTGCAGAACTTCCTTCAGACCGATGCCGCGGTAAATCCGGGCAACTCCGGGGGTGCCCTGGTGGATGCCCAGGGCCAGCTGCTGGGAATCAACACCTCGGTTCTGGACCAGAGCGGCTCCGCCGGCGGCATCAGCTTCGCTATCCCCGCCAACATTGCACTCAAGATCATGCAGGATATTATCGAGTTCGGACGCGTGGTTCCGGGGTGGCTGGGGATAGAAGCTCAGGCGCTATCTCCGCGACTGGCCCGCTCCTTTAATCTGGCATCGACCAACGGTGTAATCATCACCACCGTTTACAATCAGGGCCCCGCCCAGCAGGCAGGATTGAAGCCGGGTGATGTGATTACCCATATCAATTCCGACCCCATCAATGATGGCAAGCATGGAGTCGCCGCTATGGCCGTGCTGAAACCTGGCGACGTTGTCACTATCACCTATGTGCGCAACGGCACCATACAGCAGACCCAGGCGACGGTATCGGAATCACCAAAGTCCGGTAGCAGGCGTTAGCGAAAGCCTGGCCGGACCGGAGATCACAGCCACGGGATAACGAATACAGGCGGGACAGCCGATGCTGGAATCAGGGATAAAACAGATCCCGAACCCCAGATCGGCAGTGCAAGGAAATCTGGCAAAGAGAAATCTCGCCAAGAATAATATTGCACGAGTATACCCGCCGCTGAAACTTGAGCGATTCAGCGCGGGTACTTCAGGTTTACCTCAATCGGAAACCACCCGGTATTCCGCCGAGCGGGCATGGGCATCCAGCCCCTCCCCCCTTGCCAGCGTCGCCGCCACCCGCCCGAGCGTTTCCGCCCCCTGTGGCGAGCAATAAATTATGGAACTGCGCTTCTGGAAATCGTAGACCCCCAGCGGTGACGAAAATCGAGCCGTACCACTGGTGGGCAGCACATGATTTGGACCCGCGCAGTAATCACCAAGCGCTTCGGCGGTATGTCGCCCGAGAAAAATCGCACCCGCGTTACGGATCAGCGGCAGATACTGCTCGGGCTCATCCACAGAAACTTCCAGGTGCTCCGGGGCAACCCGGTTAGACACCTCAATGGCCTGCTGAATATCCCGCACCAGAACCAATGCGCCGCGATCAGCAAGAGAACGACTGGCGATGGCTTCGCGAGGCAATTCTCGCAACTGCTTTTGCAACGAATCTGCGACCGCATCCAGAAATTCAGCGTCCGGACTCAGCAGAATGGACTGCGCCTGCTCATCATGCTCGGCCTGGGACAGCAGGTCCATGGCTATCCAGTCCGGATCGGTTTTACCGTCACAGATCACCAGAATTTCCGATGGGCCAGCAATCATATCGATCGCCACTTGTCCAAACACCGCGCGCTTGGCGGATGCCACAAATATATTGCCTGGACCCACGATCTTGTCGACTCTGGACACCGTTTCCGTACCATAAGCCAGTGCCGCCACAGCCTGGGCGCCACCAATGGTAAACACTTTGTCCACATCGGCGATGGCCGCCGCGGCGAGCACCAGATCGCTGAGATGGTCATCCGGTGACGGCACCACCATCAAAACCTCATCGACACCGGCTACCCGGGCCGGAATAGCATTCATCAACACCGACGAGGGATAGCTGGCTTTACCGCCGGGCACATAGATACCCACCTTTTCCATCGGGGTAATCTGCTGTCCGAGAACGGTACCGTCGCTTTCCCGGTATTGCCAGGACGACTGCAACTGGTGCTTGTGATAATCCCGCACCCGCTGCGCCGCCACCTCCAGAGCTGCACGGCTCGCGGCGGGAATCCGCCCCAGAGCTGCCTGCAGCGCGGGCTTGTCGAGACAAAAACCGGCTGCACTTTGCAGCTGGCGGCGATCAAAGCGATTGGTGTACTCGATGACGGCGGCATCACCCCGCGCCCTCACCGCAGACAAAATTTCCGTCACCGCAGCTTCCACCTGCTGATCGGCAACTGATTCCCACGCCAGCAGCTGATCCAGCTGGCTGGAAAATTCGTCGTTGCCGGCATCCAAGCGGCGAATAGAGAATTCAGTCATAACGGCCTCAACCGGATTTACGCGCTTTTACTGCCGACGCCAGTTGCTCAATTAGCGCATTAATGGGGTCGTACTTCATTTTCATCGACGCCTTGTTCACAATCAGGCGGCTGCTGATATCGGCAATATGCTCGCGCGCCTCCAGACCGTTGGCCCTGAGGGTATTACCGGTATCCACGATATCGACAATCTCATCGGCCAGATCCATCAGCGGCGCCAACTCCATGGCGCCGTAGAGTTTGATGATATCCGCCTGGCGCCCCTGCGCTGCGTAGTAGCGCTTCGCGGACTGCACAAACTTGGTGGCCACCTTGATCCGCCCTTTAGGCAAAGCCGCCCCTTTAATACCGGCGGTCATCAGGCGGCAGCGGGCAATATTCAGGTCCAGGGGCTCGTAGAGATTGGAGTCGTCGTTCTCGAGCAGATTGTCTTTACCCGCAACACCCATATCCGCCGCACCGTGCTGTACGTAGGTGGGCACATCGGAACCGCGCAGAATCAGTAGACGTACATTGTCCTGGTTGGTCGGAAAAATAAGCTTGCGGCTCTGGGCAATATCCTCAAGTGGCTCCAGGCCGGCCGCAGCCAGCAGCGGCAGCGTCTCCTTGAGAATACGCCCCTTGGTCAGGGCTATGGTGATTTGCATAATGATTATGATGATCTGAAAGGCCCGGCACTGACCGGGCGAAAGACCGCCACGCTCTACATACCCCCAAGCATGGCGATGAAAGTCCCTCGGCAACTAACGCGCTAATAACGCACCAAGGCAATTATATCGATTCGGCACTCAGCCGGGAACGCGACGGATATTGGCACCCAGCTGCTGCAGTTTTTCTTCGATACATTCGTAACCACGGTCAATATGGTAAATGCGATCCACGATGGTGGTGCCTTCTGCCACCATGCCAGCAATTACCAGCCCTGCAGAGGCGCGTAGATCCGACGCCATCACCGGTGCGCCCTTGAGTTTTTCCACGCCGGTGACGATGGCGGTATTCCCTTCGAGAACGATATTCGCTCCCATCCGATTCAGCTCGTGTACCTGGATCAGGCGGTTTTCGAAAATGGTTTCCACCACCGTTCCCTTGCCTTCCGCCACCGCATTCATCGTGGTGAACTGGGATTGCATATCCGTGGGGAATGCTGGATAGGGCGCAGTGCGAAAACTGACTGCCTTGGGGCGATTGCCCTTCATATCCAGCTCAATCCAGTCAGCGCCGGCACTGATATAGGCACCGGCCTCTTCGAACTTGGCCAGTACCGCGTCGAGGATATCCGCGCGGGTGTGGGTTAAACGCACCTTGCCTCGAGCCGCAGCGGCAGCCGCCAGGAAAGTGCCGGTCTCAATGCGATCGGGCATCACGGTGAACTCACACGGCAGCAGGCGCGATACGCCGTGCACACGAATGGTATCAGTACCCGCCCCTTCTATCTGGGCCCCCATGGCCATCAGGAATTCGGCCAGGTCGACAATCTCCGGTTCCCGCGCGGCGTTGTGCAATACCGTAGTACCTTCAGCCAGCGCCGCCGCCATCAGCAGGTTTTCGGTGCCGCCGACCGTCACTTTTTCCATCACGATATTGGCGCCCTTGAGGCGACCTTTACTGCGCGCGCGAATAAAGCCTTCGTCAATGGTGATCTCAGCGCCCATGGCCTCCAGCCCTTTCAGGTGGATATCCACCGGGCGGCTGCCGATGGCACAGCCACCGGGAAACGAGACATTGGCCACGCCGTGGCGAGCCAGCAACGGCCCCAGCACCAGGATGGACGCGCGCATGGTCTTCACCAACTCATAGGGTGCGGTGAGCTCGTTCACCGAGCGCGGATCGATTTCCACACCCAGCTTTTCATCAATGGTGATCTCGGTTCCCATGCACCGCAAAAGGGTAATCATGGTCGTGATATCGTTGAGGTGCGGCAGATTGTGAATCTGCACCGGCCCGTCCGCCAGTAATGTGGCGGCCAGAATCGGCAGCGCAGAGTTCTTCGCTCCGGAAATTTTCAAGGTTCCGGAGATGGGGCTGCCCCCTTCGATAATCAGTTTATCCATTCGGTCTGGTTTCCCATTGCGGCGTAAATTCGCTGAGGATCAGCGTTTACTGGCCTGCTTCTTCAGGTGTCAGGGTTTTCATCTGCACCGCGTGCAGGGTGCCATCGGCAATTTTTTCGGACAGTGCGCCATAAACCAGCTGCTGTTTTTTGAGGCGACTGAGACCACTGAAAGCTTCACTGATTACGGTTAGCTGTAGGTGGCTGCCTTCAAAAGCGACCTCTACCTGGCTATCGGGGATTTGGCTCTCAATCAGAGCCTTGATTTGATCTGGTTGCATAGGAGGGATGTACAGTCGGAGTTAAAATAGCGCGCAAGTGTACTGGAATACACAAGGAGGCGCAGCTACACCACCGGCAGCTGCGCCACGTCATCAATCATCGTTCGCATCAACGCGCTTCGTCAGCCACCTTATCCGCGGCCGACCAGCTGGCAATCACCTTGTCGATATCACCACCATTTGCCTGCATGGACTGGGAAAACTGACCGCGGAACGTCTTGCCGAGGTTTACCCCGTTCAGAATCACATTGATCAGTTTCCATTGACCACTTCGATTGCGCACCAGGGTATAAGACACCTTGGTCAGCCCCTCACTGCTGCGCACTTCCTGCAGGACATTGACCCGGTTACCGCTTGGGGCAGAACCGGGATTTACGACTTTCACATCCATGCTGCCAAAAGTGGCAACGCCACGGGCGAAGGTAGCAACCAGGTCGCGGCGAAACGCGCTGGTGAATTTCGCCCGTTGCGCCGGGGTTGCCTGGCTGGCGTAATTCCCCATTACACCACGCGCAATAAAATCGAAATCCACAACAGGCTCCAATACCCGGTCCACCGCGGAGTAATAGCGCTGCGGGTTCGAGTTGAGATGTTGCCCCTCACTGCGAATCACCCCGAGAAGGTCGCCGGAAACGCCTTCGATCAAGGTGTAAGGGTTCTGGGCCGCTGCAACTGCAGGTGCCAGCAAACAGAGCATTATGATGGAAAACAGTGCGCTTACCTTGCGCGCGATTCCGTTAAAGCCGGGTTGGATAACGCCGACCATGGTATTCAAAGTGAGTGCTCTCACAAAATATCTCCCATTGGCTATTGGTCCCTTGGATAGGCACAACGCAAAAAAGTGTCGCGGCAACGCCGAAAAAATTACGCCCGCGGGTCCAAAGAGACCGGAAATCAGCTCAGTTCTACGCCGTGGCTGACAACAGCGGCGGCAAACTATACCATGGCGACGCCTCGGACAAGCGGCACTGGATCACTTTCCCCCAGCCGCACGCCACTTCATCCTCGCGCCTGACGCCCCCTAGCCATTGCTAAAAGGTTAGCACGTCAGACTTATTCCAGACGCCGCCATTTCAGGCGCAGCTACAGAGGCTGCCAAGGGCGCGTTAGGGCAAATGCCGCGGCGGGAAGAGGGAGGCAGACTTCTCTAAAATAAACCAAGTACTAACAAAACATACCCACGCGAGTGAGAGAATGGCAAATGATCTGATCATCCGGGCCGGGCGCCGCACCGTTTCCATGGAAACCGCAGCGGTGGCCGCCCTGGAAGCGCGTATCGACGACAGTTTCCATCGGGCCTGCGAACTGATACTGGCCTGCCAGGGCCGCGTGATTGTTTCCGGCATGGGGAAATCCGGGCATATCGGCCGCAAGATCGCCGCGACCCTCGCAAGCACCGGCACGCCGAGCTTTTTTGTGCACCCGGGCGAGGCCAGTCACGGCGATTTCGGTATGATCACCCGCCAGGATATTGTGATTGCCATCTCCAATTCCGGCGCCTCCAATGAAGTCCTGACCTTGCTGCCACTGCTCAAGCGCCTGGGAATCCCCCTCATCAGCATGACCGGCAAGGCAGACTCCCCGCTGGCGCAGTCCGCCGACGTCAATCTGGATATCGCCGTGGACACCGAGGCCTGCCCTCTCAACCTGGCTCCAACTTCCTCCACCACGGTTACCCTTGTAATGGGCGACGCTCTCGCCGTGGCGCTGCTGGAGGCACGAGGCTTCACCGCCGAGGACTTCGCGTTTTCCCACCCGGGCGGGGCCCTCGGACGCCAGCTATTACTGAAAGTCGAAGACGTGATGCACGCTGGGGAGGAGCTGCCCCAGGTAACCCCGGAAACCCCACTCTCCAAGGCACTGCTGGAAATGACCAGCAAAGGTTTCGGTATGACCACCGTGGTGGACAGTCAGGGGCAGCTGCTGGGGGTATTTACCGATGGTGACCTGCGCCGGGTTATCGACCACAAGGTAGAACTGGATAGCGCCACCATGGAGCAGGTGATGAGCCGTCGTCCGAAAACCGTCAGCGCCCACACCCTCGCTGCCGAGGCGCTGCGAATTATGGAAGACAACAAAATCACCGCACTGGTGGTGGAAGACGCGAAGCACCATCCGGTTGGCTTGCTGCATATGCACGACATACTCCGTGCCGGTGTAATCTGAACGCCTGCACCTGAGATATAAATAGAAGGAACCGCTCTTGACCTCCCACGAAGACATCCAGCGCAAGCTGGCCCGCGTGCGCCACCTGATTCTCGATGTAGACGGCGTCCTCACGGACGGGCGCCTGTATTTCGACAACCACGGCAATGAACTGAAAACATTCCACACTCTGGACGGTCACGGTATCAAGATGTTGCAAAGTTCCGGTGTAGCCGTTGCAATCATCACCGGTCGCCGCAGCTCTCTGGTGGAAAAACGTGCACACGACCTAGGAATAACCCGCCTGATCCAGGGACGCGAAGACAAATACAGCGCGTTTCTGGAACTGTTTAGTAACGAGCCATACGACCTGGAAAACATCGCCTATATGGGTGACGACTATCCTGATCTGCAACTGATGACTCGGGTCGGCTGTCCGATTGCAGTACCTGACGCGGCACCGCCCGTGCTTGAGCGAGCCTTGTTTGTAACCGGGCGCCGCGGTGGCGAGGGTGCAGTAAGGGAAGTCTGCGATCGCATCATGCAGGCCCAGGGCACGTTTAATGCAGCCCTGGCACCCTATCTGGCCAAGTGAGCACCGCGAACAGCCGGCGGAATAACGGAGTTTTGGAACCTAACGGCCAGAGGGCAGACTAAACCGCCGGCTGTGCGGTTTTCCCTCAACCTATCAACTGACACACGGATCGAGCATGCGCACCTGGCTACCACTGGTTATTGTGGTCACCCTGATTTCTCTCTGGCTCTGGTTTACAGAAAGCCCATCCACAGAGCTGCTGGGGAAACGTCCAACCCAGCAGGACCACAACAAGGCCGCGGACCTGATCATCCGTGACGCCCGCACGCGCCACTACAATATCGAAGGCGACCTGGCCTACGAAGTTGACGCCGAACGCATCACCTTTTTCCAGTTTGCCCGCCGGGATCGAGCAGACCTCACCGAACCGCGCATGATGTTCTACCAGGGCGAAGACTCCAAATGGCGTACGGAATCCCAGACCGGGGTCGCCTACGACAACGGCCAGAAAGTGGTACTCTCCGGGAACGTCACAGTGGAAGAGCTGCCTCAACCCGGCATCACCCTGCACACCCCGCGAATCGTGATCAAACCCCGGGAAGAATTCGCCGAGACCGACAAAGTTGTTACCATTACGGATGGTCCCAACCGCACCACCGGCAAGGGACTGCGCGCCGATCTCAAACAAGACAAGGTAGAAATTCTGTCTGATGTGGAAAGCAGCTATGAAACTCATTGATTTGCCTCGCGCATTCGTCTCCCCGACCCTGCTCCGCACTCTTGGCGCCGCGACCCTGTACACAGCCCTGCTGGCAGCGGGTAATGCGCAGGCCCTGCCGAATGATCGCGAACAGCCAGTGAAGGTTTCCGCCGACAAACTGGAAGCCAACCGCAGCAAAAACCTCTCCGTTTACAGCGGCAATGTCGTTATCACCCAGGGCTCACTGCAGATCCGTGCCGACCGCGTAGAGGTGCACGGCAGCGTCAAAGGCGAGATCAACAAGGTTATCGCCACCGGCACGCCGGCACACTTTCAGCAGCAGGTTGAAGAAAGCACCAACCCGGTCAAAGCCCGCGCCAAACGCATCGAATTTCAGGTAACCAATGATGCCCTGCAACTAACCGGCGAGGCCTTCGTGGACCGCGACGGTAACACCCTTTCCGCCGAGCGTATCGATTACGATCTCAACAGCGAACAGATGCAGGCCCAGGGCCAATCAGAGAAGAAGCGCGTGGAAATGATCTGGAAACCGGAAGCCAAGCCGGCAGAGAACAACCAGTAACTCCGCCCCACATCAAGATTGAGAATAACCAGGCAGCGATACTGCCAAGATATCGGATTTGACTATGCCGACGCTCAAAGCGTTACACCTCGCCAAGCAGTACAAAAAGCGCAAAGTTGTACACGATGTATCCGTCAGCGTCTCCAGTGGCCAGGTCGTCGGATTGCTGGGCCCCAACGGGGCTGGAAAAACCACCTGCTTTTACATGATCGCCGGACTGGTGCAGGCGGATGCCGGACAGGTACTGATCGACCACGAAGACATTACCGGACTGTCCATGCACGGCCGCGCCCGCAAGGGAATCGGTTACCTGCCCCAGGAGGCGTCGGTATTCCGCCGCCTGTCGGTACAGGACAACATCCTGTCCATTCTGGAAACCCGCAAGGACCTGGACCGCAATCAGCGCAAGCAGCAGCTGGAAGCCCTGCTGGAAGAATTCCACATCACGCATATCCGCGAGAGCCTGGGCATGGCACTTTCCGGCGGTGAACGCCGACGAGTGGAAATTGCCCGCGCACTGGCCACCAACCCGGCATTTGTATTGCTGGATGAACCCTTTGCCGGGGTGGACCCCATTTCCGTCAACGATATCAAGCAGATCATCCGCCATCTGCGGGATCGCGGAATCGGTGTGCTGATCACCGATCACCATGTGCGCGAGACCCTGGACATCTGTGAAATTGCTTATATCGTCAGCGAGGGCCATATCATCGCCGCAGGAGCCCCCACAGACGTCGCCGAAAACAAACAGGTAAAAGACGTCTATCTGGGACACGACTTCACTATCTGAGCGGATCCGAGTAGTTGCATCCACACTTCCCCGCTCCTATACAGATGTCTGTCACAATTCCGCACAACGACCCCCAACATTCCTCTCTGCTCACCAATTTTTCGGCACGCTTATTGCTTAACGTGCCGCTTGTGTTCCGTATGCCTCCGCGGTAGTCTGCAGCAAATGAGCTTTACGCCGCCGCTTCAAACCCAGAATTTGTCGCGGCGGATTCACGCCAGAATTTTCTGCCGGCACTACTCCTATGAAGCAGTCACTCCAGTTAAAACTCGGCACTCAGCTGACGATGACGCCGCAGCTGCAACAGGCTATCCGCCTGCTGCAACTGTCGACCCTGGACCTGCAGCAGGAAATCCAGTCCGCACTGGACAGCAACCCGTTACTCGAAGCGGATTTTGACGAGCACGCCGGCGAATCTCATCAGGAACAGAACACCCCCTCTCAGGAGGGAGCCCAGCGCGAAGACAGCGACGGCGCAGCTGACACAAAAAATGACGCCAGCGCTGACAGCGACTGGAATAGTGACATCCCTGACGACCTGCCGGTCGACACCCGCTGGGACGACATCTATACCAACAACAGCTACCAGGGCAACGAGGGCGAAGACTACGCCCTCGAGCAACGCAATGCCGCATCAGAAAGCCTGCAGGACAGCCTCCTCTGGCAACTCAACCTGACGCCGCTGACTGCCGAAGACAAGCACATTGGCGAAGCCCTGGTTGACGCTATCGCCCCTAACGGTTTTCTGGTTGCGGAGCTGGAAGAGATAGCCGTCGCAATTGGCGTGGATGTCGACGAAGTGCAGGCGGTACTGAAAACCATCCAGCAGTTTGAACCGGTGGGCTGTGGCGCCCGCGATCTGCGCGAGAGCCTGATGTTACAGCTGCGGCAACTGCCTGAGCAGACCCCCTGGCTGCCACAGGCGCTGATCGTAGTCGGCCAGCACCTGGACCTGCTGGGCAAGCGGGACTTCCGTCAGCTGAGCCGGCGCACCCGTCTCAGCGAAGCACAATTGGGCGAAGTCATGCGCCTGATTCAGACTCTCACCCCCTACCCCGGCGAAGCCTTTGGTGGCGAAGAGCCCCAGTACGTGGTTCCAGACGTGATCGTGAGCCGCAAGCAACAGCGCTGGGTAGTGGAGCTGAACCCGGAAACCACCCCCAAACTGCGCATCAATGACGCCTATGCCTCCCTGATAAAGCGCGCAGACAACTCCACCGAAAACAACTACCTGCGCGATAACCTGCAGGAGGCGCGCTGGTTCCTGAAAAGCCTGCAGAGCCGGCACGAAACCCTGCTCAAGGTGGCAACCTGTATCGTCGAGAAACAACAGGGCTTTTTCGAACAGGGTCCGGAAGCCATGAAGCCGATGGTGCTGGCCAATATTGCCGAAACTATCGGCATGCACGAATCCACCATTTCCCGGGTAACCACCCAGAAGTACATGCTCACTCCCCGCGGGGTTTTCGAGCTCAAGTACTTCTTCTCCAGCCACGTGAGCACCGATTCTGGCGAGGATGCCTCGTCCACCGCCATCCGCGCCCTGATCCGCAAGCTCATTGACGGCGAGCAGCCGCGCAAGCCACTATCCGATAACAAGATTACCCAGGAGCTAGACGCCCAGGGCATCAAGGTAGCCCGGCGCACCGTAGCCAAATATCGCGAGTCCATGGGAATCCCTTCGTCTAGCGAGCGCAAGCGACTGGTCTGACTGTAACAGTCAAAATATGGGCGCAGTAACCTCTCTTCGTACACTTTCTGGACAACCAATAGCCAGACATTGAGTGTATCCTTCCATTCTGGCGCACTTCCTAGTAGGGTGCCGCCCTGTGCGGGGGTGCAGCCAGTTTGTGCTGAACCCGATGAGGAGAAATCCATGCCGACCAACATCAGTGGCCACCACGTAGAAGTGACTCCGGCGATTCGCGATTACTGCCTGACCAAACTGGACAAACTCTCCCGCCACCACGACCTGATCACCAATACTGAGGTCATTCTTTCCGTCAGCAAACTGATCCAGAAAGCCGAAGCGCGGATTCACGTGAATGGCAAGGATGTGTATGCAGACTCGGAAGCGGACGATATGTATGCGGCGATTGATGCGTTGACCGACAAACTCGACCGGCAACTGCTTAAACACAAAGAAAAGTTACGCAGTCACCGCTAGACCGCTAGCGTTGGACCACCAGCAAGATATGACATTGGACGCACTACTCTCTCCCCGCCTGAGCCTTTGCCACCTGGCGGGGAGCAGCAAGAAAAAGCTGTTACTCAACATCGCCCAGGCGATTTCTGAACAATACCCAGAACTGGATTCGGACACTGTGTTCAACCAGCTGGTAGCCCGGGAGCGCCTGGGCTCCACCGGCATCGGTGAGGGTGTCGCTATCCCCCACTGTCGCCTGCCCGGCTGTGAGCGCCCAATCGGCGTCCTCTGCACCACCTCTCCCGCAGTAGACTTTGACGCGATCGACCGCCAACCCGTAGACCTGCTGTTTGCGCTGCTGGTACCGGAAGGCGCGGATCAGGAACACCTCGACACCCTGGCGGAAATCGCCGCCCTGTTCAGTGACAGCCGGGTACGGGAAAAGCTGCGCGAGGCGACCACCAGCGACGAACTCTACGCACTGGCCATAAACAGCGCCGCCGCGGCATAATGCCTGCTGCCCATCCGGCGGCTCCTGCTCCGCCGGCACCCGGTCTATCCGCCGTTCAAACAGCAAGGAGCGTTGTGCAATGCGATTGGTCATCATCAGCGGCCGCTCGGGGTCCGGAAAGAGTTCCGCCCTGCAACTGCTGGAAGACGTTGGCTTCAACTGTATCGACAACCTCCCCGCAAGCCTGCTACCCGAGCTGGTACGCCGGGTCACCGAGCAGCCGCCGCAAGAAAATCTCCAGCTCGCACTCGGCATCGACGCCCGCAACCTTTGGCACGATGTACGTCAGGCCCCGCGGGTAATCGGCGACCTGCGGGAAAGCGGTGTGGATTGCGACGTTATCTATCTGGACGCCCGCTCTCCCATTCTGGTTCAGCGCTTCAGTGAAACCCGCCGCAAACACCCCCTGAGCGACAGCCGCACCCACCTGCTGGAAGCGCTCAATCACGAAAAAGAACTGCTCGCTCCTCTCGCCGCCATGGCCGACCTGGTCATCGACACCAGCAGTCTCAGCCTGCACCAGCTGCGCGACCAGATCAAAACCCGGGTAGTCGGCAAAGACTCCCCGGGGATGGCAATCCTGTTCCAGTCCTTCGGTTTCAAACACGGGGTTCCGGTGGACGCAGACCTGGTGTTCGACCTGCGCTGTCTGCCCAACCCCTACTGGGTGGCAGAACTGCGCAACAAGACCGGGCTGGACCCGGAAGTGGCCGAATTCCTGCGCTCACACCAGGAAACCGAAGACATGCAGCGGGATATCACGGTATTTCTGGAGCGCTGGCTGCCCTGCTACCAGCAGAGCAACCGCAGCTACACCTGTGTCGCCATCGGCTGCACCGGCGGCCGCCATCGCTCGGTCTACATGGTTGAGCAACTGGCGAAAAAATTTGCCAGCGAGTTTAAAAACATTCAGATACGTCACCGCGAGCAGCAGAAATAAACCTGCCTCTCGCACGCTAGACCCAAGAACAGCACCATGCAGAAAAGCCGCATCACCATCATCAATAAACTGGGCCTCCACGCCCGCGCCGCCAGCAAATTCGCCCAGACCAGTGCCCGCTTTTCTTCCGAGGTCAAAGTCTACTGCGAAGGCAAGGCGGTGGACGGCAAGAGCGTGATGGCACTGATGCTCCTGGCCGCCGGCAAAGGGGTGGAACTGGAACTGGAGATCTGCGGACGCGATGAAGACTCCGCGCACGAGGCGATTTGTGCGTTGATCAATGATCGATTTGGCGAGGGTGAATGACACTCCACCGATGAGTCTCCTGGCGGTACCGGCACCTTCGCATCCAACATCCCCAACTGTACGGCGGCAATATCCCTCCCCGCAGCCGCCCGCTATAATGCCGGCACTTTCCGCCCCATCAGCAGTCAGCAGGAATCTCCGTGCCCAATCCCGTCAATGCCGACATCTCGTTCCGCGCGCAAAACCAGCTCAGTGAGCTGTACGCGGCGCTGGATAGCGGTACCGGGCGCGAGGTACAGCGGATGCTGGCTTCCCTGTCGCCGCAAAGTATCGCGCAACTGCTGGAGAGCTCACCGCCGCGCATCCGCCAGGTTCTGTGGAAACTGATCGACCGCGAGGTCGAAGGTGAAGTTCTGCAGGAACTCGCCGACGATGTAAAAGCCCAGATCCTCTCCACCATGGACACCGAAGAAATGGTGGCCATCATGGAGGGACTGGACGCGGACGACGTGGCCGACATTCTCCAGCAACTGCCAGAGCGGGTAATGGCGGAAGTACTCTCGGCCATGAGTGAGAGCGACCGCCAGCGCGTGGAAGGGGTACTCGCCTACGGCGAGGAAACTGCTGGCGGCCTGATGGATACGGACATCGTATCCGTGCGCCCAAACCTGACCCTGGACGTGGTACTGCGCTACCTGCGCCGCCATGAGCAACTGCCCGAATCCACCGACAATCTGTTCGTGGTCAACCGGCAGGACAGGTTTATCGGCCTGCTGCCACTGACCAAGCTGCTCACTACCGATCCCTCGGTCACCGTGCGGGAAGTGATGGTCACCGACGTGGAGCCGATTCCCGCAGACCTGCCGGACAATGAGGTCGCGCAGCTGTTTGCCAAGTACGACTGGATTACCGCACCGGTGGTCGACGAGGACCGGCGTCTGCTCGGGCGTATCACCATCGACGATGTGGTGGACGTAATCCGTGAAGACGCAGACCACTCGCTGATGAGCCTCGCCGGTCTGGATGAGGAGGAAGACACCTTCGCCCCGATCATTCGCACGGCCCCGCGGCGCGCGATCTGGCTGGGGATCAACCTGCTCACCGCACTACTGGCCTCCTGGGTCATCAACCTGTTCCAGGGCACTATCGATAAGGTAGTGGCGCTGGCCGTGTTGATGCCGATTGTTGCCAGTATGGGAGGCGTTGCCGGCAGCCAGACGCTGACCGTCGTGATCCGCGGCATGGCTCTGGGGCAGATTGGACGCAGCAACCTGAGCTGGCTGCTGTCCCGGGAACTGGGCTCCGGCGCCCTCAACGCCATTCTGTGGTCCACGGTAATGGGAGGGATTGCGGCACTATGGTTTGGGGATACCCGCATCGCCCTGATTATCATTGCTGCCATGGTGATCAACCTGATCACCGCCGCTCTCGCCGGCGCGATACTGCCGGTAGCCCTGCGGGCCCTGCGCATTGACCCGGCCCTGGCCGGGGGCGTGGCCCTGACCACGGTCACCGACGTGGTGGGTTTTATGTCATTTCTCGGCCTCGCGACCTGGATTTTTGCCTGACGCGGGCCAGACCAGCCATTCATTTTCAGAGACAGTAAATGCAACACTCCGACGATTTCGAATCTTTTGACGATTTTGATGACGATCTGCCCAAGAGCAAAACCCGGGTCAAACAGGAAATGCATGATCTGCAGGACCTCGGCAAGCAGCTGACCGAACTCAGCGCGTCCAAACTGGCGGAAGTGCCGATGGATCCGGACCTCGCCGAAGCCATCGCCACCATGCACCGGATCAAATCCCGCGAGGCCAAACGTCGCCAGCTGCAGTACATTGGCAAGCTGATGCGCAAGGCGGATGTGGAAGCGATTGAAGCGGTGTTGCAGAAACACAAGGAACAGGACCACCTGCACCTGCGTTTTGACCGCATGGCGGAAGAGTGGCGCGGCCGTCTAATAGAACAGGGCAAAGAAGCGCAAAGCGAATTTTTCGATGCCTATCCGGGGGCAGACCACCAGCAATTGCGCAACCTGATTCGCGAGTCCAACAAAGAGATCGCCACTAAGAAAGCACCGACAAACCAGCGCAAACTGTTCCGCTATTTGCGCGATTTTTTCATGCAGGAAAACTGACTGCCGGTTCTGCCTCCACCACTCCCGAACACCTCCACCAGCTCAGCAACCACAATCCTGATGACCTCAGGATTCTGAGGCACCCAGCGGTGGAGGCTCACAGGTACCTGGTAGGTTTCGCCCAAAGGCAGGCGGGAGCTGGTGTGGGGCACAATGGTGGCATCGTAGGGTGTCCAGATGGATACCGGCGCAACGCCTTCCAGCATAGCGGCGTCCCGATTCAGGTTGTGCAGAAATTCGCTGCCGATCCGCAGCTGTCGCCCGCCTTTATAGGGCAGCAGATGCGCCCACAAGCTACCAAAATGGGGACTGGAGAGGGCAATAAACTTGTGCACGTTGGCCGCGCCATTTAACCGCTGCAAATAGTAGCGCGCCACGATCCCCCCCATACTGAATCCCACCAGTGCGCAGGTCGCCCCTTTCGGTGTGACCGCTTCAACCAGGTCACCCAGCTGCACCGCCATCGGCTCCATCCCGTACCAGCCGCTGTTGGTCTTCAGTCTGATCGTGTGCGCTGAAAATCCCGCCTGTTCCAGGGCTCGGTGCATCCGGAGCATCGAAAAACCCCGGTCGAAGATGCCGGGAATCAGGATGACAACCCGGCTCTTTGGTATTTTCGCAGCCACCTTCCACCCGCCGGCCAGTTACTCTCAGCTACCCCATAAGATTAGCGGCAAGCGAAGTTTGCTGAAAACAAATCGGGCCCGGGGATTCAATCCGCGGGCCCGATCTGTCCAACCGCTGCCGTGCAACGGTCAGAAGTCTGAGAGGAAGTGACGACCGACCTCTGCGATCAACTGGTACAGACCTCAACCTCTGCTACCGGCTTCTTTTCCGGCAGGGCCACCTCCGCAGGTTTCGGCAGTGGCTTGGCCAGCACCAGCAGCAATGGCAGCAGGGTCAGCGAACCCAGCAGAGCCGCTGACATGGCCAGCGCCGTCAGCAGACCAAAATAAATGGAAGGCACAAACTTGGACAACGCAAGAATCGAGAATCCGGCAATGATGGTGATGGCGGTATAGAACATCGCACGCCCGATAGTCGCGTGACTGCGGTGCATGGTGGCGATGTAATCACCGTCCTTGGCAAATTCCTCGCGGAAACGGTAGAGATAGTGGATGGCATGATCCACCCCGATTCCAACGGTAATGGCCGCAATAGTGATGGTCATCATATCCAGGGGAATATTCGCCAGCCCCATACCACCCAGCACCACACAGGCCGCCAGCATATTCGGCACCAGCGCAATCACCGCCAGCGACAGAGAGCGGAACAGCACCAGGAACATTAACAGAATACCCGCAAACACCGCGCCCAATGTCAGGATCTGGGACTTGAACAGGCTCTGCAACATATTGTTGTAAAGCACCAGCATCCCGGTCTGGCGAACGTTTTCCGGTGCCAGCCCCATCTCGTTTTCCGCGTATGCGTAAATGCGCTGGATCAGTTCATCCCGACGCAGATCGGGATCCGTTTCCATCACCCGCATGGTAATACGGGCCTGATGCTGCTCCGGGGACCAGTAGGGATGCACCAGTACCTGATTGATCTCTTCCGGCAGGCTTTGGCGGGCGATGGCCAGTTCGAAATCATTCAGACCGCCATCGTTCAGGTCCTGCGCCACCTTGTACAGGGTAGCCAGGGACTGCACCTTGCCGATCTCCGGCTGCGCCTCGAGAAAATCGTGCAACTGCTCGATCTGGTTCAGTCCGGCCACGGTGAACCAATAGGCATCCGCTTCCTGGCTTTCGCCACCGCCGGCAAACGGGTCATCGGTCGCGAACGGGTCTTCCGCGGCAAAGGGGTCGGCAACGTCTTCTCCGACGCTCTCGCTGTCGTATTCCCCTTGCAGCTCACCGGAATCATCGCCGGCCTGATCTGCTGACGGGCCACCGAAGTCGGCCCCAAAAGGATCCTCCTCCCCGGCAAATTCCGTCGCGGTGTCCTGCGGTTTATTCAGCACGATATCCAGGTTAATCGTGCCGCCCAGGCGCTGGTCGATCACCAGCATGCCCCGATAGATTTCGGTGGAATCGTCGAAGTAATCAATAAAACGGTTTTCAACTTTCAGGCGGGTAATACCCACAGCGCTGACAATTGCCGCAATGATCGCCACTCCCAGCACGATGCCCTTGTGGTTCTCCGCGAAGCGGGAAAAAACCTGGGTAAACGCATGGGAGTTGTCGTCGCCCTGGCCGCCATCGCGTTTTTTCAGCACCATCAGACTGGCGGGCAAAATCAGGAACGACAGAATCAGAGCCAGGGTGACCCCCATGGTCATCATCCAGCCGAAGTCGATCACCGGGCGAATACCGCTTACCACCAGCGAAATAAACGCGACCATGGTGGTAAGCCCGGTGTACAGACAGGGCTTGGCCATAAAGGTTACGGTGGCGGACGCCAGCTGGAATCGATCCCATTCCGGATGCTCGGCGAAATACTCCCGGTAGCGCACCGCCAGATGAATGGTGATTGCCAGCGTGATGATCAGCAGCAGTGCCACGAAATTGGCGGAGATCACCGTCATGCGCCAGTCCAGCCAGCTCAGTAGCCCCAGCATCATCACTGCGGTAGTGACACAGGTGATCAGTGGCAACAGCACCCAGCGCGGCTGGCGGAAGATCAGCAGCAGGGTGATGATGATAAACAGCAGAATACCCGCCCCAAACACCATCAGGTCGCTCTGGATAAACGCGATCATGTCGGACGTGACCATGGTCAGGCCGCCGAGAAACAGCTCCGCACGGTCATCGTAGTGCGCAAGAATGCCCCGTACTTCCTGTACCCGCAGGCGCGCGGCGTCTTCCTGGTTAGTGCGATGCTGCAGGTACTCGGCAGTCACCGTTTCCAGGCGCTGGGCGTCTTGCGGGCTCAGGCCATTGCTATTGCGCTCGCGGCGCAGCGCGTCCCGCTCGCGCACCAGATCCAAACCCTTTTTATCCAGCTCAAGATTGAGCATCATCGCTGTAGTCTCGCCATCGGGACTCAGGATCAGCTCTTTATAGATAGGGCTTGTGAGAAATTCCTGGCGCACCAGCTCTTTGTCCACCCCCGGTGATGACAGGGTGCGGATACCATCAGCAACATCGCTGATGGAAAGTTTCGGACTGTACAGCAGTGGGACATTCAGGATGGATTGCACCCCGGAGACACCGTCCACCATCGCCAGCTCATCCTGCAACCGGCGCAGGGTTGCCAGGGATTCATCGCTAAGCAGGTCACCCTGGTTGTAGCGATAGGTCACCACCAGAAAATCGCCGGAATTGTAACGCTCGGAAATCTCGCGATAAAAATCCAGCGAATCGTCGGTTTCCAGGGTCAGGGAGTCCGCCGACGCGTCCAGTTTAAACCGCGGCAAGCCCGCGGCAGCAGCAATGGTCAGCAGTGCCACCAGTGCCAGGACGGTTTTCGGATGTCCGAGCACCAGTTTTTCGTACCAGGTCTTCAAGCCCAACAGCATAATGAGTTCGCTTATTTTCCGATGAAGATGGCGCAAACGGATCGCGCCCCATAATGAAATTAAATTGTCCGTACCGGCCGGGCTATCTGTCTACGTGCCCCAGATCCCGTTCCGGGAACAGCAGATCACGCACTTTTTGCTTCAGCTCTTTGGGGCCGGGGAAACCGCCATCCCGCTTGCGCTCCCAGATCAGCTGGTCCCCCACTCTGATTTCAAACACCCCGCCACTGCCCGGTTTCAGAGCTACCTGCTCCAGGTCGTCGGCGAACGTATAAAGAAGCTCCTGGGCCATCCAGGTGGCGCGCAGCATCCAGTTGCACTGGACGCAGTAGTGGATGGTGACTGAATTATCCATAGAGTAAGAATCTGCGCTCGTATTCAGCGCTGCCCCCATGGGGGCAGCAGGTTCTGTTCGATATCCAGCTGGCTCAGGATCCGCGCCACTACAAAGTCCACCAGATCTTCCACGGAAGTGGGGTTCTGGTAAAAGCCCGGGCTCGCCGGCAGTATCACCGCGCCCATGCGCGTGAGCTTGAGCATGTTTTCCAGGTGGATCTCGGAATAAGGAGCCTCTCGCGGCACCAGAATCATCTGGCGTCGCTCTTTGAGTGCAACATCCGCCGCCCGTTCAATCAGATTGTTGGAGGCGCCACAGGCGATGGCGGACAGGGTACCGCCACTGGCCGGACAGATCACCAGGCTGCTGGCGGCGCCGGTGCCGGACGCCACCGGCGAAAACCAGTCGCGCTTGCCAAACAGGGTCAGCTGCCCCGCTTGCGCACCGTAGTGCTCGCGCAGGAAGGACTCGGTGCCGGCATCGTCCTCCGGCAATTCCATCCCGGTTTCGGTGTTGATCACCACCCGCGCCGCTTCGGACAATAGCAGCCACACCCGTACCTGCGCCGCCAGCAGGCACTGCAACAGGCGCAGGCCGTACTGGGCGCCGGACGCACCGGTAATGGCCAGAGTGATGGTCTTGGGGAAGTTCGGCTCAGCCAAGGAGGTATCCGTATTCGCCCCGACAACGGGGCTATTTGCCGTATTTCTGCTCCAGGGCCTGTAGCAGGCGCTGGTGTACACCACCGAAGCCACCGTTGCTCATCACGATCACGTGACTTCCGGGGGCCGACAGTTCGAGGACGGATTCTACCGCAGCGTCGATACTGTGGAGAACCTTCGCCGGCACAGTTGAATGGTGAACCACCTCATCCAGAGACCAGTTCATCCCCTCTGGTTGATACCAGAGCACCAGATCCGCCCCACTGCAGGCCCGCGCCAGTTGCCCCTGATGACGTCCCATACGCATGGTATTGGAACGCGGTTCAATCAGGGCGATAACCTTGTCGCTGCCGACCTTGGCGCGCAGGCCGTTCAGGGTGGTTTCAATCGCGGTGGGGTGGTGGGCAAAATCATCGTACAGACGGATGCCCTGCACCTCTCCCAGACATTCCATGCGCCGCTTGACCCCAGCGAACGCCGCCAGCGCTTCCGCCGCGGTTGCGGGCTCCACCCCTACATGACGCGCCGCGGCCATGGCGGCAAGACCGTTTCTCACGCTGTGCTGACCAGTCTGTTGCCACTGGACACGGGCAACATTGCCGCCCTCCAGCAGCACGTCAAAACTGCTGCCATCTGCCGCCACATTCACCGCACACCAGTCGCCGAGACGCACCCCGTCACCCTGCTCCAGATCGCAACGCTGTACCTGGCTCCAGCAGCCCTTTTCCAGCACCTGGGTCACCGCATCCTCGCGAGCCGCGACAATCAGTCCGCTACCGGGGACCGTGCGCACAAGATGGTGGAATTGCTTCTGGATCGCCGCAAGATCGTCGAAGATGTCTGCGTGATCAAACTCCAGATTGTTGATAATCAGGGTGCGCGGGCGATAGTGGACGAACTTGGAGCGCTTGTCGAAGAACGCCGTGTCGTACTCGTCGGCCTCCACCACGAAGAAGGGGGTGTTGCCCAAGCGGGCGGAGACATCAAAATTGTTCGGCACGCCACCAATCAGAAACCCCGGCTCCATCCCCGCGTATTCCAGGATCCACGCCAGCATGCTCGCCGTAGTGGTTTTTCCATGGGTACCGGAAACCGCCAGCACCCAGCGCCCGCCGAGAAAGTGGTCGCACAACCACTGGGCACCGGAGGTATAGGACAGGCCCTTTTCAAGTACCGCTTCCACTGCGGGGTTTCCACGGGACAGGGCGTTGCCGATGATCACCAGATCCGGCGCCGGCTCCAGCTGGGCCGGATCGTATCCCTCGGTCAGGGTGATCCCTGCGCGCTCCAGCTGGGTGCTCATGGGCGGGTACACATTGGCATCGGAACCGGTCACCTTGTGGCCTTCCGCCACCGCCAGCTGGGCCAGGCTGCCCATAAATGTGCCACAGATCCCTAAAATATGAATATGCATGCCAGTTCTTTGCTCTCTCAGGTGGAAACAGGTGCCGGATGAGACCGCCTATTCACGCAATCATTCCCGCCATTTCCCGCGTTTCTCAGCGCAAAAGCCGCAGCGGCGCGGTTTTTGCTTTCGATAGTTGCAGCAATCGGGATTGCTATCGCAAGCCCCATTTTTGGGGGCGCGCCAGCTTATCACGGCCATTTACAGTAGTAAGTGCCAAATGCCCGCAATTCCATGCAATTGCCATATGAATACATTAGACTTCGCGCCGCGTGAGGCAGCCACCAGAAGCCGCCCACCGGCAACACGCGCAAGCGTGGCCTAAGACGAGAAACTTGCAGCCATAGGATAGACATGTCGAAGAAAAACGCTTTTTACGCGCAATCCGGCGGCGTCACCGCCGTCATTAACGCCTCCGCGTGCGGGCTTATTGAAACCGCCCGCCAGCACCCGGACAAAATCGGCACTGTCTACGCTGGCCTCAACGGCATTGTCGGCGCCCTCAAGGAGGAGTTGATCGATGTCAGCCGGGAGAGCGACGAAACCATCGCCGCCCTGCGCCACACCCCCTCCGGCGCCTTCGGTTCCTGCCGCTACAAGCTGAAAAGCCTGGAGCAGAACCGCGCCGAGTACGAGCGTCTGATCGAAGTGTTCAAGGCCCACGACATCGGCTACTTCTTCTATAACGGCGGCGGCGACTCTGCCGATACCTGTCTCAAGATTTCCCAGCTGTCGGAAAAAATGGGCTATCCCATCCAGGCCATCCACATCCCGAAAACCGTGGATAACGACCTGCCCTTCACCGACAACTGTCCCGGCTTCGGTTCTGTGGCCAAATACGTCGCGGTCTCCACCAAGGAAGCGGCGCTGGACGTAGCCTCCATGTGCGCCACCTCGACCAAGGTATTCATCCTTGAGGTCATGGGCCGCCACGCGGGCTGGATTGCCGCCGCCGGCGCCCTCGCCCAGGAACAGGAAGGCGACGCGCCCCACATCATCCTGCTGCCGGAAGTGGCGTTCGACAAAGAGAAGTTCCTGAAAAAAGTGCAGGAAACCGTCGATACCGAGGGCTACTGTGTGATCGTCGCCTCCGAGGGTGCCCAATATGAAGACGGCACCTTCCTTGCCGACGCCGGCAGTGTCGACGCCTTCGGCCACAAACAGCTGGGCGGTGTAGCGCCGACCCTGGCCAAAATGGTCAAGGACGAACTGGGCATGAAATACCACTGGGCCCTGGCCGACTACCTGCAACGCGCCGCCCGCCACATCGCTTCCGCCACCGACGTGGAGCAGGCGTACGCCGTGGGCAAGGCTGCGGTGGAAGCCGCGGTGGCAGGCAAAAACGCCATCATGCCCACCATCGAGCGCATCGGTAAAACGACCGCCGACTACAGCTGGAGCATCGGCGAAGCCCCGCTTTCCGAAGTGGCCAATGTCGAGAAATTCATGCCAGAAGAGTTTATTTCCGAAGACGGTTTCGGCATCACCCAGGCCGGTCGCGAATATCTCGAACCGCTGATCCAGGGCGAAGACTATCCGCCTTACAAGAATGGCATTCCTCAGTACGCACGCCTGAAAAAAGTGCTGGTGGAAAAGAAATTGAAAGAAGCCTTCAGCGTTTAACTTTCGTACCGCCGCCCGGGTTACCACTACCCGGGCGGTCTTACCCCCCGCCCCTTCCCCCACCATTCAATCCTCGAACTGACGCACGTCATTCTGTCTTTGCGCTGTTATAATCTCGCGCCATTCAGTCCGTGCCTGCAGAGGCCGGTTGGTTTTCGTATTTTCGGCGTTGAGTTGGCAGGTTGTCCGAGTTGAAGGTAGTAGAAGTTCGCGGGAGAGAGGGTTACCGCCCTGATATCGACGGCCTGCGGGCTCTGGCGGTAATGCCAGTAGTACTGGGTCACGCCGGTTTTCCGGGCTTTTCCGGTGGTTTTATCGGGGTCGATGTTTTTTTTGTTATTTCCGGTTTTCTGATCACCGGAATCCTGCTGCGGGAAATCTCCGCCGACGATTTTTCTGTGGCCCGGTTCTACGAGCGCCGCGCACGTCGTATTCTCCCCGCCCTGTTCGCGATGATGCTGGCCTGTGTCGTCATGGGTTGGTTATTGATGCCGCCGGAAGCCCTGGGGGCTCTCGGCCGCTCGGTCATGGCCACCATCCTGTTTCTCTCCAACGCCTGGTTTGCCCGCAGCACCGAGGATTATTTCGGTACCGACGCCGAGTGGGAGCCCCTGCTGCACACCTGGTCACTGTCGGTGGAAGAACAGTTCTATCTGGTATTTCCGCTGCTGCTGTGGCTTCTCGCCCGCCGGTCAAAGACATCCACGGTTAGCGGCGTCGCCATGGTGACCGGAGTATCTCTCCTGTTTTCAATCTGGCAAACCCGGGCGGATCCCACCGCCGCCTATTTCCTGACCCCCGCGCGAGTGTGGGAACTGGGTGCCGGCGCGCTACTCGCCATGGGTGTGCTGCCCGGGGTGCGCCGGCGTGCGGTGGCAGAATGCATCAGCGTTACCGGTCTGCTGATGATTATTTTCGGGGTCATATTGTACGGTCCGCAGACGCCATTCCCCGGCGCCGCGGCGCTGCTGCCGGTGACCGGCGCCATTGCGCTGATCTGGTCCGGCAGCGTATCGAACAACCGGGTATCGCAGTTACTCGGCAGCCGGATACCCGTGGGTATCGGGCTGATTTCCTACTCTCTTTATCTATGGCACTGGCCGGTGCTGGTTGGCGCGCGCCTGCTGCAGGGCAGCAGCCACCTTGCGACTGCCGGTGCGCTGATTGCCGTAGCCATTTCCCTGGTGCTCGCCTGGATCAGCTGGAAATTTATCGAACAGCCGTTTCGCGGTGGGAGCAATGCCCGGGTATCGAAGCTGGTACTGGTACGACTTTCGGCATTTGGCGCGATACTATTTCTTGCCACCGGTAGTGCGATCAAGGCCTTCGACGGCTTTCCTGGCCGCCTGCCCGAGGCCCATCTTGCGGTCTACCAGCAGGCCTTTACCGGTATCGACCGTCAGGAACGCTGCATGAAGAGAACACCGGCGACAGAGCTGTGCAGCATCGGTAGTTTTCCGGACGGAAGCCAACAGTCCAGCAGCCTGTTCCTGTGGGGCGATTCCCATGCCGCAGCCTGGCTACCTGGATTTGATCACCTGCTGGAAACCCATAAGTACACCGGAATGGCGGCACTCAAGTCTGGCTGCCCCCCACTGTTGGGCCTGCGCCGGCAGGACAAGTCCGCGTCCCACCGCTGTGACCAGTTCAACGATCAGGTGCTGGCATTACTGCAGTCGCGGGAAGATTTGCCGGTTGTGGTACTGGCTGCACGCTGGGCCCTGGCGGTCGAGAAAACCCGCCCGGAAGGTGGCGAGGGTATGCAGCTGGCATCGGTAAAAAGCTTTACCGCTCCGATACCGGCATGGGCCGCCCAGGCGACGGACACTCACCGGGCCGCACTTGTGGCGCACCGACTGGACCAGACCGTTGCCGCCATCCGCGCAACCGGGCGAGAGGTTGTATTGATAAAAGGGGTGCCAGAAATCGGCCACTCGGTCCCCGCGGACCTTGCCAAAGCAGCGTTTACCGAAACTGCCGTCAGCGAGGGACCGGCGGCAAGCCGGGTCGAGGCCCGACAACGACAGGCGGATGAAATCATCGAGTTGATCGCCGAGCGCCACGGCGCCCACACCGTCAATCCGCGGCGGCTGATGTGCGACGATAACTGCCGCATCGCCATCAACAGCCAGCTGCTGTACCGCGACGACGACCACCTGACGGCGTTCGCCGCACGCCAGTTGCTGCCCGTTCTGGCGGACCAGGCTCCCCCCATAAAACAGCTGAACAATCGCCTTATCCTGTCTGAGACTGACAAACCCACCGGCCCACCACCCCGGGGCTGATCGGTAACGCTCAGCCTCAATCCCGGGGCAAACCCTGGACAAAAAAAAGCCACTCAGGACCTGGGTCCGAAGTGGCTTTCATTCCTGCCAGGCGGCGTAAATAGCAGCTCAGGAATCCAGTGCGGCGCGCACGAAGTCGGTCAGAGCCTGATCCTGGCTGTTTTCAAAGAAACAGGCCTGGAAGCGCTCACCACCCACAGCGGTTTTCACCAGTTCCGGATCGATCGCCTTGAGGCCGTCCAGATAATTCTTCGCAGTGGCTTCCTTGATGTGGTTCAGGATGCCGGCGTTGGCCACCTGGGACTCCTTGCGCTCTGGCGGATAACCCTGACCTTTCACACCAGTGAACGCTTTCTCGAACATATAACGGATGTTCAGCTCCGCGCCCCAGCCGAAGCCCTTGGCGAAAGGAATGGACAGTGCGTTGCCGTTGTTGATCTGGGCAAACAGATAGGCGTCTGCCGGATCAATGCAGTAACCACAGGCGACGCCCGGGTAGGCATTCAGGGACATCAATGCGCCCTGACCGGTGCCACAGCCACTAACCACGAAGTCTACGGCCTTGGCGTTCAGCAGCAGGCTGCCCATGATACCCAGGTGGATATAGGTGAGGCGGTGATCGTTGTCATCGCTCATACCGGTGTTGTAAACGGTATGCCCGAGTTCGCCGGCAACGTCCTGCAGCTCCTTCAGCACGACGGCATTTTTGGACGCCTGGCTGAATTCATTCATCAATGCAATTTTCATGGCTCTCTCCCCTTGGCCCTCGCGGGCAGCGCTGGAATATGTGTCGGCACCGGCCCGTTCACTATCCGAACAAATCACGACCGATGCGGTGGATTTTCAGTCCGCGGATTATATGTGTTTGGCCGATTAATAAAAACCGGTCAGGCAGGTTTGATGGGTCAGCGGCTGGAAGAAGCGCGAAAGCCTGAGATCAGGCCCGCAAATGCGGCCACCGCCAGTACAAATAACAGCGGGAACCAGGGGGAATCAAGCACCTTGAGCGTAACACCGGAAACCACCAGCCACAGCACCGGTATCACGGCCACTACCCAGAGCAAAGGGCCCCGCACCGCCAGCAGCAGAACACCGACAGTAACCGCCGCAGTGGGATCAGGATGCAGACCGAAGACCTCCGCCTGACGCCAGCTGTGACCAATCACTGGTGCCAACAGGGGAAAACCGACCAATCCGCACAAGCTAATCAGCAGCCCGGACTGGGTAGCGGGGTCCAGCAGGGAGCGGGGCCGCGCCAGCCCACGGCCGCTGGCCGCCAGCAACGCCAACAGCGCGCCCTGTAGCAGCCAGGCCCAACAGAAATACCCCCCCGCCCAGTTGAGCCTGGTGTAGCGTTCACCGAAAAAAGCCAAACCCACCAGTACCCAGAGCGGTGCAAGCAGAGCCAGGGCAACCCGGTAGTGGCCCGTCAGTGCCATCACCAGTGCAGTAACGCCGGTACTGAGGGTCAACAGTTGCAGCGGCCAGAAACTTTCCCCCAGCTGCGCGAGCAGTCGAAAATACACATCGGCGGTAAAAGGAATGAAGTCCTGAATCTGGTAGCTGGCCCAATCGCTCACAGTACGTCCCTCACAAAGACTGGATATACGCAGCCATGCGCTGTCGCCCCGCAGCGTCCGGTAGCGGACCGGTGCCGGCCTGCATATTTTCGTTCATATGCGCCACTTGCGAAGTGGCCGGGATGGCACAGTTCAGCGCCGGATGGCTGACGATAAATTTCAGCAGATAGTCTGCCCAGGTCCGGCAGGCGAGTTCCTTTTGCGCCCACTCCGGCACCGCCTCTCTGCGCTTGAGCCCTTTGATCAGGTTGCCGCCGTCGTAGGGGCGGTTGGCGATCACCGCAACGCCTTTTTCCCGCGCCAGTGGCAACAGTCGCGCCTCCACCTCCCGGTGGGTGATGTTGTAGGTGAGCTGGGCAAAATCCAGCGTCTCGCTGGCCAGGATTTGCTCGAACGCGTCATGGCGCCGGCCGTGGGAGGTGGTAATTCCCAGATAGCGAATGCTACCGGCGGCCTTCAACTCCCGCAGTACCGGCAGATGTTCGCGCCAGTCCTCCAGGTTGTGTACCTGCACCAGGTCAAACTTCGACAGTCCCCAGCGCTCCGCGAGACCGGCGATCTGCTCGCGGGCCGTGCCACCGGCAGGACTCCAGACTTTTTCCGCGGAAAACAGGGATTTCGGTGTGCCCAGCTGCTTCAGCGCATAGCCGAGCGTATCCGGCGCCGATCCGTACATGGGCGATGAATCGATCAGGCCTCCACCGTGGGCAAAAAATGCTCTCACCACCTGGGTGCGCGCCTCCAGCAGCTGCGGGTCATTCCCCACATTGAAGGTGCGCCAGGTGCCCATGCCGATCACCGGCAGCGGCTCGTCGCTGGCGGGAATCGGCTTGGTGAGCAAGTCGCCCTTTTGCAAGCTCCCCTGTTGCGCCGACACCGGCAGGGCCGAAAGCAACGGTAACCCCCAGGCGGTGATGACTCCGGCCTTAAGCAGTTTGAGAAACTTCCTGCGGGTAGGTTGATCTTGCATGAGTGAATCCCTGTTTCAGTCCGTGGACCTGAACAGGCCCGGTTTCACCAGCGCGGTCACCAGTATCAAGATAAAACACACCAGCACGAACACCTTGTTGACGAACCAGTTGCCCCGCCACAGGGTCCATTCCGGGTCCCCGAGGAACACGACAAATTTACTGACGATAATGGCGATCTCGATCACCGACATGACAATCGCCAGCCTGCGGGTATACCCCGGCTGCGCCAGCAGTGCCCAGCCCAACCACACATGGGCCAGCGGCCACAGATCCCAGTAAACATGGCTGTTCCACGGTTCGCCGGTAGCCAGGGCGAAGCCGATCGGAAACAGGTACTTGATAAACAGCGTCCAGGCCGCCAGGAAGAACAGGCAGTGAGCGAGAAACTGCAGCCAGTGACTGCGCTCAACCACCCAAACGCTCCCGCAGCACCGCTGCCGCCAGCTCGAAGGAGTGCAGTCGCGCGGCGTGATCGTAGATTGGCCCGGTCACGATCAATTCCTCCACTCTGGTACGAGCCAGAAAGCGGTCGATCCACGCCGCCACCGATGCCGGCGTGCCCACGGCGGTTTCCGCCAGTGCCTGCGCCACTTGCAAACGCTCCGATGGCGATGCCACAGACTCCGGATCATCCAGCGGCGGTTGCAGCTTTCCCGGCGTACCGCGACGCAGCGCCACAAACTGCTGTTCAATGGAAGTCATCAATCGCCGCGCTTGTTCGTCTGAATCCGCCGCGAATACGTTGATGGCTGCCGCCGCATAGGGTGCCTCGAGAAATGCCGAGGGCTGGAATTTCTGACGATAAAGATACAGGGCCTGATCCAACATCGCCGGTGCAAAATGGGAAGCGAAGGCAAACGGCAACCCCAGCGCCGCCGCCAGCTGGGCACTGTAGAGACTGGAACCGAGCAGCCACACCGGCACCTTTGAACCCACCCCCGGCACCGCGCGCACCCGCTGCCCGGGTTTTTCCGGGGCGAAGTAATGCAGTAGCTCCTGCACATCATCCGCAAAATGGTCCGCCGCGTGCAGCGGATCCCGCCGCAGGGCGGTCATGGTGGCGCCGTCGGTACCCGGAGCGCGTCCCAGCCCGAGGTCGACCCGGTCCGGATATAGCGCCGCCAGTGTGCCGAACTGCTCGGCAATCACCAGCGGCGCGTGGTTCGGAAGCATCACCCCACCGGCCGCAACCCGGATTTTTTCCGTACCGGCGGCGATATACCCCAGTGCCACGGACGTGGCGGCACTGGCCACGCCGATCATGTTGTGATGTTCCGCCATCCAGAAACGGTGGTATCCCCAGGTCTCGGCATGCCGGGCCAGATCCAGGGAGTCCATCAACGCCTGGCGCGCGTCGCCCCGATCCGTAATCAGTGAAAGGTCGAGCAGGGAAAAGTTTCGCATAAACATCCTCAGGGAAACGGTTGCCGAGCTCGCAAGCCGGATCACAAACTTCCTGGCCGGCGCTCAAACAAAGTAAAAATAACAGCCCAAAACAGGCTCGCGATGACAAAGGTAGCGCGATAGCCCATTCGCGGGAACTGCGCAGGTCCCAGAGGTTCTCGCCACTGTGAGCTTCTGCTACCATCGCGCCCGCAAACCTAAGGGGTGGCGTACGCCTGAGATGCTGTTGCACAGCGAACCCTTGAACCTGATCCGGTTAATACCGGCGTAGGAATAGGTACCCAGTGTGGGTTCTCACACTCCCCCCTTTTCACGTCGCACACCGGGTCTCTTTCCTATCGGATGAAGAGAGAGAGCCATGAAGTCACACCCCAGAATAAACACCCTCGCCCGCTGTATCGGCCTCATCGCCACGGCCGGCGCGTCCATCGCCATGGCGGAGCCCGCTGCACTGGAAGAAGTGGTGGTCACCAGCCAGCTGCGCGAGCAAGCGCAACTCGACACCCCCACCAGTGTAAGCGTGCTGGACAGCGTGGCCATCGAAGCCCGCGGTGCGACCAATCTCGAGCAGCTGCTGAATCTGGCGCCGAATGTGAACTTCTCCAGCGGCGCCTCCCGCGGCCGCTTTGTGCAGATCCGCGGTATCGGCGAGCGCAGCCAGTTTATCGACCCGGTGAATCCCTCCGTGGGGCTGATTGTCGATGGCATCGACTTCACCGGCCTCGGTCTTGCCGCCAGCACCCTGGATATGGCACAGGTGGAGATCCTGCGCGGCCCCCAGGGCACGGTGTACGGCGCCAATGCGCTGGCGGGGCTGATCAGCATGACCAGTAATGCGCCCACCACGGAGAACTATGCGCGAGTAGCCGCGGAGGCCGCCCAGTACGGCTCCCACACCCTGTCCGCCGTTACCAGCGGCCCGCTGTCCGAGCAACTGGGCTACCGCTTCGCGGTGCAGAAGCAGCAGTCCGACGGCTATGTGCACAACCGCTATCTCGGCCGTAAGGACACCAACAATATCGACGAGACCGTGGCCCGCGGCAAACTCCGCTATCAGGCGAGCGACGACCTGCAGCTGGACTTCACCCTGTACTATCTGGACGCGGACAACGGTTACGACGCCTTCACCCTGGACAACTCCCGCAACACCCTGTCCGACCAGCCGGGCTGGGACCGCCAGGAAACCATCGCGGGCGCGGTGAGCGGACTCTGGACTGGCAACAACCTGTTTACCCTCAAATCCGTAGTGAGCGCCGCCAGCTCCGACACCGAATACGGTTACGACGAAGACTGGACCTACGTGGGCTTCCACCCCTGGGAATACAGCTCTACCGATAATTACCTGCGCGACCGTGACAACCTGAGTGTGGACCTGCGACTGGTCTCCACCGAAGAGAGCCGGCTGTTCGGCGGCAGCACCGGCTGGGTGGCCGGGGTTTATCTGCGCACCGAGGAAGAAACACTGGAGCGCAATGCCAGCTTTGCCAGCCAGTTCGATACTGACAATGCGGCCATTTATGGGCAGCTGAATACCGCCCTTGGCACGCGTTTTGAACTGATTACCGGCCTGCGTCTGGAGCAACGCCACGCGGATTACAGCGACTCGCTCGCCGTTACCAGCGATACCAGCGAAGACCTATGGGGCGGCAACATCACCCTGCAGTTCAGCGCAAGCGACAACATCATGCTGTACGGCACTCTTTCGCGCGGCTACAAGGCGGGCGGCGTTAACGGTCATATTATTTCCGCCTCGGAAAGTAACCCAGACATTGGCAGTGACACCTTCCTGTTCAATACCGAAAGCATGCTGAACTACGAACTCGGGTTAAAAGGTAACTGGCTGGACAGCCGCCTGCAGGCTCAGGTCGCCGCGTTTTATCAGGACCGCAGCGACGTGCAGGCCAAGCAGTCCATTTTCGATCCGGAGGACTTTTCCTTCGACGATTATCTGGCGAATGCCGCCGGCGGTCACAGCACCGGTATCGAAGCGGAAATTAACTTCCAGGCCAGCGACGCGCTGCAACTGTTCGCCACCTTCGGCTGGCTGAATGCCGAATTCGAAGACTTTGTCAGCAGCACCCATGTCGATGGCCGCGATGACAACACCGGCGAAACGTCACCGGTTGACCTCAGCGGCCGCGACCTGGCCCACGCGCCCAATTTCCAGTACTTCACCGGTGCCGAATACGCACTGACGGACAACCTGACGGCGCGCATGGAACTGGAAGGCAAGGACGACTTCTACTTTTCCAACAGCCACAACGAAAAGTCCACCGCCTACGAGCTGGTCAACGCGCGCCTGACCTACCGCGGTGACCGCTGGGATGTTTCCCTGTGGGGCAGAAACCTCACCAACGAGGTGGTCTACACCCGCGGGTTCTATTTCAGCAACCAGTTCGGTAACAATCCCGCCAACGGCTATGCGCCGGAGGCGTACTACCAGCTGGGCGAGCCTAGAATTGCCGGAGTCTCCGCCAGCTATACCTTTTAATCAGGAGTTCCCTATGAAGCTCTCCGTCGAAATCAGCATGTACCCGTTAAAAGACGAGTACATTCCGGCGATCAAGGAATTTATCCAGCGCCTGAACACGCACCCGCAACTGCAGGTCATCACCAACACCATGAGCACCCAGGTTTTCGGTGACTACGACCTGGTGATGGACACACTGAAAGCGGAGATGCGCAAAAGCCACGAGCAGTTTGGGCGCGCGATATTCGTGTGCAAGTTTATCGATGGCGATCTGAGTCCCGCTGCCGATGCTTAGTCCGGAAATTCGCGAAGCACTCGCCAACGCGTATGCGGCCATGACCCTGTGGGAAGTGGCCGCCGTGGTGCTGGCGCTGGCCTACCTGCTGCTGGCGATGCGGGAAAATATCCTGTGCTGGTACGCGGCCTTCGCCAGCACCGCTATTTACCTGTTCCTGTTCTGGGATGTGAGCCTGGTGATGGAGTCGGCATTGCAGATTTTCTATCTGCTGATCGCGGTGTACGGCTGGTGGCAGTGGCGTAGTCGAAAAGGTGATGGCGAAACACTGCACATCCACCGCTGGTCCGGTGCCGCTCACCTCTGCGCCTTTGTCGCTGTCGGTGTACTTACCCTGATATTCGGATATGTGCTGGATAACTACACCAGTGCCGCGCTGCCCTATCTGGATTCCTTCACCACCTGGGGCGCGGTGGTGACCACCTATATGGTCACCCGCAAGGTGCTGGAAAACTGGCTTTACTGGATAGTGATCGATGGCGCCGCAATTTATCTGTACATCGACCGCGAGCTGTACCTGACGGCACTGCTGTTTGTGCTCTACGTGATTCTGGTGGTGATCGGCTTTTTCCAGTGGTACGCCCTGTACCGGCAACAGCAGGTTGAACCCGGGCAAGCGGTCGCCGCATGAGTGCGGAAGTGGAAAAACTTCTCGCCGACGAATGGCGGCGATGGAGCGACAGCCAGCCGCAACTGATTCGCCCGCTCAGCGGCGGGCTGACCAACCGCAGTTTTCTGCTGCAGGCCGGTGGTGACAAGCTGGTGCTGCGTATCAACGCGGGCAACTCCCGCGCACTGGATCTCGACCGAGCCGCAGAGGCGGACGCCCTGCGTCTTGCCAGTGCCCGCCACCTGTGCGCACCGCTGGTATATATCGACCCGGATCACCGTTACCTGCTGACCCGCTTTGTCGACGGTGTACCGATGGATCTGAACCAGTCCGAGGCCCTTGCCCAAGTCGCGCAGTTGCTGCGGCAGATTCATCAGTTGCCGCCAATTTCCGCCCGACTGGATATCGCAGACAAGGCGAACCGCTACTGGCAGTCCATCGACAGGTCCGCCCGGTTCTTCCCGGCACTGTCGAAACTGCATGCGCGGATGGAGTCACTACTCCGGCGCACCAGCAACCCGCAAACCTATCGACTGTGTCATAACGACCTGTTGCCGGAAAACCTCATTGTGGATAACGCCGGCCAGCTCCGCGCCATCGACTGGGAGTACGCCGCGCTCGGCGAGCCGTTTTTTGACCTGGCGACGGTGGCACAGGGGTATCGGCTGAATCAGCAACAGCAGCAGGGTCTGCTTGCGGCTTACCTGCAGCGCCCTGTCGAGGAGGCCGACCGGCACAAGCTGGCCCACTGGCAACGGATGTACCGCTATCTGTCGGCACTCTGGTATGCGGTGCAGGCCTCCAAATCCGCCCCCGAATCCGCCAACCTATCCATGGGGGGAACGGCTCTGAGCGCAGAAATCACTGACCTGCTTGCGGCTTTTGAGTAAGCTAGCACCTCTTTTAGCCAGGTCATCAGAAGTATCCCCGCCCATGTTCCTGACCCAAGAGATCACCCTTCACTTCTCCAGCCTCGTTATTCTGTTCGGCGGCACCACCGGTTTCACTCTGGCTCTGCCGCTGTTCATGGCCCCCTGGGGCAACCGCCGCGCAAACCGCTGCCTCGGCGCGCTGCTGGCGACCAGCAGCCTGTTGGCGCTGGCGTATGTACCGCACACCGAAGTGGCGTCGCCGTCGGCAGCCTTCTTTGCCCTGTTTGCCCTGCAACTGCTTTTCGGCCCTCTGCTGTACTTCTATTGCCGTCTGTTGACGGAACCGGAGTTCCGCTGGCAACGACAGCACCTGTGGCACCTGCTGCCGGCTCTGGCCTCGGCACTGCTGTGGCAACTGCAGTTGGCGAGCGACGGCCTGCTGAACGCACCCTGTATCGGCGAAGCGGTGTGCACCACCAGCGAGACCATCCGCGCGCGCTTTATACACCGGGCAGCGGCGATGATTTCGTCAATCGCCTACTCCATCTGGGTACTGCGCCTGTTGCGGCCCTACCAGCGCCGGGTGATGGAGAGCTATTCCACTATCGAGCCCGTGAACCTGAGCTGGCTGTGGGTGCTGAGCCATACCTGTCTGGTAATCACCGCAGTCTGTATCCTCCTGGAGATCTACAGCTGGCAGGCCCCCACCCGGGAATTGACCCCCGGACTGCTGCAGGCGCTGTTACCGCTGATCATCAGTGTACTGCTCGGCGGGTTCGGCCTGCGCCAGCGCAATATCCGGCTGTCAGCGGAACGCCCTGTCGAACAGGAAGAAGAAAAAGAAGAAGAAGAGTCCGAGTCGGGGAACAGCGTAGCGACCCCCCCGGCTGATTCGATACCAGCCAACAGAAAGTCCGCTGTGCGCAACCTGAGCGAGAGTTCCGCAGAAGCCCTGTGGCGGCAGCTGCAGGTCACCATGCAACAGCGAAAGCCTTACCTGGAACCCGGCTTGAAGATCGCGCAGCTGGCAGAGTTACTGCAGGTTCCGCCGCACCACCTGTCGGAAACCATCAACGGCATTGCCGGCCAGTCGTTTTACGACTTTATCAACCAGTACCGGGTGGAAGAGGCCGCGCAGCTGTTGACCGACCCGTCGAACACCCATCTGTCGGTCACCGATATCGGCCTGCAGGCCGGATTCAATTCCAATTCCACCTTTTTTTCGCAGTTCAAAAAGCGCCTTGGAGAGTCTCCCAGCCGCTACCGCAGCCGCCAACAGAAATCCGTAACCATCTGATTTTAAATGAAAAATAAATCCGGATTCGCAAGTTCGGATTTTTTCAGCAAACGAATCTCTCCGACTTTGCGAGGCCGGACGCCGCACTGGCACAGATCCGCTATAACCCTCGCGAGCCCCCGCACAGAACAATGCCCGGGCACCAAAACAATAAATTCGTCAGGAGAACCCCATGACTGCCCGCCGCCCTGCCAGAAACTTATCTCTGCCCCACGCCCTGGCCGCCGCCGTAACGGCAGCGATTACCGCCCAGGCGGCCCCCGTCGCGTTCGCCGCGGAACTGGAAGAAGTCACGGTCACCGCGCAGAAGCGCGCCGAACGCATCACCGAGGTCCCCATTGCCATCACCAATGTGGGGGCGGAAGCGATCAAGCAGACCGGTGTTCGCCAGGTGACTGAAGTTGCCCAGTTCGTACCCAACCTACATATCAGCTCTGGCACCGATTTCACCACTTCGGTAAGCATGCGCGGTGTAGGCTCCAACAGCCGCAATATCGGCTTCGATACCCGCGTGGGGGTTTATCTGGATGGTGTCTATCTGGGGCAGTCCCCGGCGATCAACCAGGACCTGGTGGATCTGGAACGTATCGAAGTGCTGCGCGGCCCCCAGGGCACCCTGTTCGGCAAAAATACCGTCGCCGGCGCCATCAACCTGATCTCCCAGAAGCCCACGGATGAATTCTCCGGCAGTGTCAGCGCCGAGTACGGCAGCATGAACTCCCGCCAGTTGTCTGCCACCATCAACGCGCCACTGTCCGACAGCCTGTTCAGCAAGGTTTCCGTCAACCGCCAGCAGCGCGACGGCTACATCAAAAACCTCACCACCAACCACCTGCTTAACGAACAGGACGGCAGCGCCTACCGCGCCCAGCTGATGTACGACGCCGGCGGCGCCTTCAATGCAATCCTGGCCGTGGACGGCATGCAGAGCGATCGCCTGTCCTCTACCGGTGAAGCTGTGACCGACACCTTCGGCAGCGCGCCGGACACCGCCGCGCCGGAAAAATACGAGGTGGCGATGGATGTGGACCCGTTTGAGGAGCGGGAGATCCGCGGCGCTGCGCTGACCATGGATTGGAATCTGGCAAATGACTTCACCCTGCGCTCCATCACCGCATCCCGCACCACGGAGATGACCTACAACAACGACACGGACTACTCTCCCTATCCACTGGTGGAAATCGACTATACCGACAGCTACGACCAGCTGACCCAGGAATTCCAGCTGGTGTCGCCGGGCGCGGACGACTTCAACTATGTGGCGGGCCTCTACCTGTACCAGCAGGAGGCCGACAGCTATCGCCTGGTGACCTCGTCGGAAGTATTTGAAAACCTGCTGGAGGCACAATACGGCTTCCCCGGCCTGATCGATGCGGACAGCCCGGTGTCCACCACCGGGGTGGTGGACACCAGCAGCATCGCGGCCTATGTCAACGGCTCCTACCAGCTGAACGAAGACTGGAAGCTGGGCTTTGGCCTGCGCTATTCCGAAGAGCAGAAGGACGTGGACTGGGCCATCGACGGCCGTGGCGCGCCCCTGTTCCAGATCGCTACCGGTGCCGTAAATGACAAGCGTACCGACACCCACGTGTCCCCGACCGTCAGTATCAATTACGCCCTGGGCGAAGACGTAAACACCTACGCGAAATACAGCGGCGGCTTCAAAAGCGGCGGATTCAACCTCGACTTTGTCGCCGCCGGTGACCTCGCCGCGGGCATCGACTTCGACAAGGAAACAGTCGACGCATTTGAGATAGGCCTCAAGGGCACCGCGCTGTCCCGCCAGCTCAGCTACAATCTGGCGCTATTCCATTCGGTGTTCGAAAACTACCAGGTAAACCAGTTTGTGGACCTGGGTGACGGCGCCACATCCATTTCCATTCGCAATGCCGCAGAAGTGGAAACCTCCGGCCTGGAAGCGGAAGTCACCTGGCTTGCCAGCGAAAACTTAACCATCAATACCTCTCTGGGCTTGCTGAATGCGGAATTTGCCAGCTACCCCAACGCGGACGCCAACGGCAGTGACTTGTCCGGCAACAAACTGCCTAACGCACCGGAGACCTCGTTCAATCTGAGCGGCCAGTACTATCTGCCGATCGACAGTATCAACGCCGACCTGTTGCTGCGCCTGGATTACATTTACCGCGGCAGTATGTACAACAGTGCGGATAATGAAACCGAGCGTACCCTGGCCACCGGCGATACCGTGCAGTTCGGCCAGGTGGACGCCTACCATCTGGTAAATGCGCGGGTTGGACTGGAAAGCCAGGCCGACACCTGGAATGCCGCGCTGTTTGTGCACAACCTCACCGATGAGGAATATCTGGTGGACACCAGCCGTGACTTCCTCGGCACCCTGGGCCATTTTTATGGACTGGAGCGCACCGCCGGGATCGAACTGGAATACCGTTTCTGAGGTATTCCGTCGCGCACGTTTGACACCATTCCAAAAGCAATGTCCATTCGGGCCCGCGCGGCGCTACCGCCGGGCCCGTCACACAACGATGCAAGACTTTGACCATGCAAACCAAAATACTTAACCGATGCCTTGCCGGCGCCGGTCTGGCGGTGCTGCTACTCGCCTCCGTGATCGTAATCCGCACACTCAGTTTTACCGCGCCGACGGTAGCAGAGAGCGAGCCAGAACCCCTCGACCTCGACGCCAGCACCATTGCCATGCACCTGTCCGAGGCGATCCAGTTCCGCACCATCTCCTCACAACTGGAGCAGAGTGAAACCCAGCGGGAATTCCACAATTTTATCGACTGGCTGGCGGCGACCTACCCGCAAGTCCACAGCGCGATGCCCCCGCAGAGGCTGGGCAAGCAGGACGGGCAGGCATTTTCACTGCTGTTCACCTGGCCGGGAAAAAATGCGCAATTGCCCGCGATTCTGCTCTCCGCGCACTACGATGTGGTGCCGGTAATTCCGGGAACGGAAGCCGAATGGCAACATCCTCCCTACGCGGGGAGCGTGGACGACACCCATATCTGGGGACGCGGCGCACTGGATGACAAGAGTGCAGCGATTGCCCTGATGGAAGCGGCCACCGGCCTGCTCCAGCAGGGCTACCAGCCCGAGCGCACCGTCTATATCAGCCTCACCAGCGATGAGGAAACCGGGGGCGACCACGGCACCGCCGCGGTGGTGGAAAAGCTGCAAAGCGAAGGGGTACAGCTGGACTGGAGTCTGGACGAAGGCTCCTTCCTGCTGCACGGATTTATTCCCGGTGTGGATGCCCCGGTTGCCAGTATCAATGTGGCAGAAAAAGGGTATCTCACCGTAGACCTGGTGGCGCGGAGCCAGGGCGGTCACTCCTCCATGCCGCCGCCAGAAACCGCGGTGGACATTCTCGCGCAAGCTCTGGTGCGGCTGAACCGGAATCCCCTGCCCGGTGGCCTCGAGGGATTGAGCCAAAAGTTGTTCGATGCCACCGCGCGCCATATGCCGTTTGAAAAACGCCTGATGTTCGCCAACCAGTGGCTGTTCGGCAGCGGTATCGAAGCAGTAATGGAAAAGCAGGGCAGTACCGCCGCCATGCTGCGTACCACCACCGCACCGACCATGCTCTCCGCCAGCGTGAAGGAAAACGTGCTACCCATCACGGCCACCGCCACGGTGAACTTCCGCCTACACCCGCGGGACAGCATCGATGATGTGCTGCAGCATGTGGAAACGGTCATCGACGACGAGCGTATCGACGTGGTGATGCGCACCGGGACTTCCGCCTCCCGGGTATCCAGTAATGAGGCTCCCGGTTTCCACCTGCTGGCAGAGACCAGCCGTGCAGTGTTCGGCCCGGTGATTACCGCTCCAGGACTGACCATCGCCGGTACCGACAGCCGCCGCTACGAGGAGGTTGCCGATAACAACTACCGCTTCAACCCGATGCTGGTCACCCGCGAAGACGTGCATGGATTCCACGGCACCAACGAGCGAATCAGTATCGACAATATGGTGAAGGCGACAGGTTTCTATCAGGCTCTGATCCGCAATGCGAATTCAGAGCCGTAATAATAGCCGCGATAAACGTATACAACGGCATCCGCAATTTCGATATTAGCTTTTAGCGCGGATGCCGTGCCTGCGCTGGTTTCGGGGGTCCCACTGTCACCTCCCGGGTGATGTCGGCAACGGCGCCGTGATTGTCGGTCACCGTCAGGGTAACGCTATAGCGGCCCAACTTCCGGTAACGGTGTCGGGGGTTGCGCTCGCTACTGACTACGCCATCGCCGAAATCCCAACGCCAGGAAACCAGCTCACCGTCCTCGTCGCTACTGGTATCCCTTAATATTACCCACGGCCCCCGCGCTCGACTGACAAACCCCGCCAACGGAGGCAGGTTGCCTGCCGTGAGGTCCAGCTCGACGATCATCGGATCATGATCCGATGCGCGATAGGGACCCGCGCCATAGAGCGACTGTATCTGCTGTTCACTTTTGAACTCGGTGTTGTAATCGAGCACCGGTGGTTCATCGGCGTTGATATGCCAGTCGCTGACACCGGTCACCAGGGGTAGCAGCGCGGTGTTTGCAAGAGCGTAATCCAGATAACCGGATTCACCGCTGTATACGTAGGAGTGTGCGTTGCCGCCCATGAAATTTGCCAGTAAATCTGTGAAACCGAACTCTGCCAGGGTAGTGATCGGGTTTTCCTGTGCATAACTGTTGAGGTCTCCGAGTACCAGCACCCGCCCACTAGCACCCGGGTCAGCGTTCAGCCAGGCCGCCAGGGCATTCGCCGCATGGGTACGGACCTGGTTCCAGCAGCCCTGTCCATCGTCCTGGTCGTCATTCAGGCTGCCGTCGTTGGGGCAGCTGCCCTTGGACTTGAAGTGGTTGACCACTACCGACAAAGACTCGCCCGTGGCAATTTCGGTGAATGCCTGCCTCAGTGGCGGGCGGTTGAGACTGGTGGCCTCGTCAAAAGGATAGGTTTCCAGAACCGTTGGATCACCGGACAGCTGTACTGTATCCGTGCGATAAACCAGCCCCACCGCGATCTGGTCTCCCCCCAGTGTTGCAAGGCCCGGATCGACATAGCCATAGACGCTACTGCCCTGCGCCGCATTCAGTCCGCTCACCAAATCCGCAATTGCGCTGTCCTCTCCATAGCCGTCGTTTTCAATTTCCATCAGGCCGATGATATCGGCACCGCTTGCGCGAATTGCCGCGATGATTTTCTGGCGCTGGCGGACAAACTCTTCTGCGCTATCGGCACCGCGGCTGGTGGGAAAACCTCCGCCCAGCCCGTCGCCATTGAAATAATTCAGCACATTGAAACTCGCAACCCGCAGGCTGCCGGCGCCGGGCAATACCGGTGCTGATGTACGAGGATTGGTATCCACAAATTCCGGAGTGACCACCGGATAAATACGGTAGGCACCAAAGCCGTAGCCGATCACACCGCGCAGATCTGCCACCGTGTTTCCGACGCGCAGGCTGCTATCGGCCGCGAGTGCCGGCGCGGGATAGGGAATGATTTCCGGATTCTGTATCGAAGAGGCGTCATCTAGTAATAACTGATTCAACCCGTTCTGTACCTGCTGCGCCAGAGCCGCAGCACCGGGCGCATTACTATGTGTAGGGACATAGCGGCGACCATTGGCCAGAACCACTTCCCCGTAACGCCCCAGATTCTGGGTGCCATTCACGGTCAGGACGCCGCCAAAATGCACCAGCATACCCTCGACACTTTCAGGGGCTTCCGCGCTGGCGAACGGCAGTGCAAGCTCTGCCGGGGACACCGCGTTTCCAGTACCGCACACGCTGACCGAGTCCACATCGGCCAGCTCGGTCAAGTCGAAATACTCCTTCACCACGCCGCCCACTCGCACATGATCGCCGACGGCTACCGCAACACCGAAACCGTTGTCGTAGACGAACAGGCCTTCGGAGGTTGCCTCATTGCCGTCCTGATCCGTATCTTCCTCCTGCAGGAAAAAGCCGGCCAGACCACTGTCTTGATTCTGAAAGCTCGCCACCACAATCGCTTCCACCGGGTGGTAATTCCCCACCTCGGGGCTGGCGCCGCCACTGCCCTGAATACTGCTGATCAGGGTCGCCGGATCACCACAGACGCCAGCCACTGTTCCCGGAGTATCGCCTTCGTCACCGTCGTCGTCATCTCCTCCCGCAACACTGCCATTGTGCACGCCCAGGTTGCTGAAATCGTCCAGACCCAGACTGGTCCACTCCACTGCGGGATCAAACACACTACTGCCATCGGATCGCCCGCTGGCGATACTGGTATCGCGTATCAGGGTCTGATTCTGAGTCCCCAGGCTACTATCCCCCCACAGACTGCCGGGGTCGACGCCGATCTGGCCAATAACATCTTCGAAACCGGCTGGGCCAACCAAAGCCACAGCGTCATCACCATTGAAAAGTCCGCCACCGTAAAGTTGATCGGACACCGCGAGAATTTCATCACCGGCGCTGGAGTGGCCGAGGATAAAAATGCCTCCCGCTGCAAGATTGCCGCTCAACGTGATATTCGCGCCAGCGGATGTGGCGCCATTGAAAAAAACCTGAATGGAATAGCCATCGAGATCAACCGTGGCATTAGACGCATTGTAAATTTCCAGTGCCTTATTGTTACCGCTGCCTTCGATATATTCAGAAAACACCAGCTGAGCGTTGCTGGCGACACTGAATAAAGCGGACAAACAAAAAAGCGACAGAGACTCCCATGATTTATTTGGCATTATTTTCTTCCTTGTAACCTGATCAGAATACGATGCAAAAAACGTACTCAGCAGAGTGCATCAGGATGAATAAAATGCCGTTACAGCTGAATGAACAATACGGGAAAGAAATGTTGCATTCGCGGGTCAGATTTCCCCACTCCAGGCACGAGCAAACAGCTCGCGGTATTCCCCCGAAAAAAACAGGACCAGATTGCCGCCTGCATATGGGTCCACTGCCGCCTTCTCTGCGAACATCCCTGCAAACTTTTCTCCGAATTTCTCTGCCGGTGCAACGTCGATGCCAATGTCGGCCAGGCTATGGGGAGCTCCAAGGTGGGTGCGCAGTTGCAACACCCTATTCCTTACACCTTGGTAGAACCCGCAGTTACGGGACTGCCAGCAGCTCCAGCACCATAGTTCAGCTTGCCATTAAACAGCAGTGAAGCGATTTTAAACCTTTTCACCACGACGAAATGGAACAACATCCCTCCCAAGCAGGCACCGACTGCAGACAGCAGCATACGAGCATCCATTGGTATACCGATCTTTTGCAGGGCAAACAACAGGAAAGCCACGATAATAAAATGGACAACATATACGGTGTAGGCTGACTGGGCCATTGCCCTGACAATCCAGAAATCTTTATCCAGGAAACGCGCGCCGAAAGCGCAGAAGAAAATGGATAACAGGATAGCCAGCAGATACTCGTAAATCGTGGCAAAAAACTCGAGAAAATGCAGTTCGACTCCGCGGCCCTGATAATAATCAGTCAGCAGACTCAGCGCCACGGACCCACCAATACACACCAGCGCCACCAGCCCCCAGCGAATGTACCCACTATTGAACCTTTCATAGACATCCTGCCAAAGGAACATAAACACCCCCAAAAGAAAATATGGGAAGTGCTGAACAGAAATCAAAACAAACAAACCGATCACATGAATATAAGGTATTTCCCACATAAAGCTCGGCAACAGAACTTTGTATGAGAGGGCACACACAAAAACAACTGTCGAAAAAAGGACTATCCGAGCGGCATTTTCAGGCATGAACCGCGAGAGCCAGGCAACGGACACTTTCGAAACATGCACGGTATAGTTCAAGACCAATGTATACGCCAACAGTGAAAACAGGAACCAGGCGTGATACATCCAGAACATTTTGAAATCCTTGCTGGAATCCGCCTCACTGTAATAAGTCGCCATCCATTCCGCCGTAAAAGGAGCCAACAGAATTACGCATACCAGTGCGGGAACTGTCAGCATTACCAACCGTCCTTTCAGAAAAGGCAAAGTCCCCTTACGCTCGATTACGGCCACTGAAAAGTATCCTGATATCAGAAAAAAACAGGCCATCCGAAATGCACCGGAAGCATCCCGAACAAAGTCATAATCACCCGCACCTGCATCGGCGTGAGCCGAACGATAAAACACGCCAACAAACAGCGCGAACGCCCTGAGAAAATCCAAATGATATAGTCGACGGTCCATGCCCACCCCCTTTGGCTGCAGAATATAAAAAGTCCGTTGCAAATTTCAGGCCGTCGCTCTCGACCCTATTACACGCTATGTTATTAAATTAATGGCGCATGCGGCCAATGGAACAGGCGGTTACGGAGAACAGATCCACCGAATATGGCACGAAATACTACACAATCATAATCCCGTCACGGTGGAGAAGCCTTAAGGGATGCGCCTTTACGGTTCAGGAAGGGAAATCGGGCCTTACTGTCAGAATACCGTCAAAAGTCACTGAAACAAATTAGTGCCTCGAACGCCAACAAATTTCAGAAAACTTCGGCAACTTCGATCCCCCGCTCGGTATCAGCGCCCGCGTCACTTCAGAGAGCTCCGCGTAAACCTTCCAAGTCACAGGGTCCCACGACAGGCGGCCAGGAAAATTGACCAGTAGTCTTCAGCAGAAAGCGGTAGCGGGTTACTCGTTGCAGACGGATCTGCCGCAGCCATCTGCGCAACCTGATCAGCATCCTCTTCGCCAATACCAATTTCCGCCAGTGAGTGGGGAATACCCAACTCCCGGCGCAGCAACAGCACCCATTCCAATACGCCGCTGAAGCCCGAGGCAGGCAACGCCAGATAGCGCGATAGCCGACTCATGGGCTCTTCGATAGCAGCCCGGTTCGCGGTCAGTACATAGGGCATCAGAACCGCATTCAGCAGACCGTGGTGTTTGTCGTAACGGGCGCCGAGCGGATGGGCCAGCGCGTGCATCGCACCAAGCCCGCGTTGAAATGCAGTGGCACCCATGCTGGAAGCCACCAGCATCTGCATACGCGCCTCCAGGTCCGAGCCGTCCGTCACCGCGCGAGGCAGGTACACATTGATCAGACGCATAGCTTCAAGCGCAATTCCCTCCGCCATGGGATGAAAATTTTTCGCACAGAAAGCCTCGAGGTTGTGCGACAGCGCATCCATACCGGTGGCGGCAGTGATTGGGGCGGGGAGCCCCAGGGTAAGCTCCGGGTCGAGCAATACGATTTCCGGGAGCATCTGTGGGTGAAAAATAATTTTTTTCAATTTGGCACGTTCATCGGTAATCACTGACGAGCGCCCCACCTCCGAGCCGGTACCTGCGGTGGTGGGAATCGCAATAACCGGCATCATTCCGTGGGTATTCACTTTGAGGTAGTTGTCGCCGACATCTTCAAACTCCCAGATGGGGTGGGTCTGCCCCACCATCAGTGCAATGGCCTTGCCCGCATCCAGTGCGGAGCCACCGCCCAGTGCAATAACCCCGTCGCAACCGTGGACCCTGAACGCGGCGACTCCGGCATGCACATTCGCGCCGGTGGGATTGCCCTTGATCTCGCTGAATACTGCGAGCGGCAAACCGGCCACCAGGCAGTCTTCGACAATCGACTGCACCATCGGCAGCGATACCAGACCGGGATCTGTCACCAGCAGCGGTGTCGCCATCCCCAGTTCCCGGCACAGCTGCGGCAATTCGGAAATTCGGCCGGCTCCCACGCGCATCGCCGTGGGGTAATTCCAGTGAGTGAAATAGGATTGGTCCGTCATGGTCAGGGCACGAGTTTGAAATGAAAGGATTTTGGCCGGGTCAGATGCTCGAAACCAACACCGGACAATGTGCAGCCGCGACCGGATTTTTTTATCCCGGTCCAGGCCAGCGCCGGGTCGAGATAATCACAACGGTTTAAAAATACTGTGCCGGTCTGCAATTTATCCCCCAGGGCCAGTGCGGCCTCCGGGTCAGCGGAGTAGATTGCCGCAGTGAGTCCGTATTCGCTGTCGTTCATCAGTGCCAATGCTTCCTTGTCGTCCGCCACCGACATTGCGCCCAATAACGGACCGAAGGATTCTTCATTCATTACACGCATATTGTGATTCACGTTGGTGAGCAACTGCGGGGCCATATAGGCGCTGCCGCGCCGGTCCAGTTCGAATTCGCCCCCATCAATATGAGGTTGAGCACCCTGTGCCACCGCTTCATCGATCTGGTCGCGCACAAAATCAGCGGCGCTGGCCCGCACCAATGGGCCAAGGGTTGTACCCTCGTGGTCCGGAGGTCCCAGGCGGTATTGGCGGATCAGGGCCACTGCCCGTTGCACGAATTCATCGAACAGGGTGTGGTGCACATACAGCCGCTCGATACCACAACAGGACTGGCCAGAATTGAAAAACGCACCGTCGACGATGGAGGCCACGGCATATTCCAGATCCGCATCTTCCCGCACATAGGCCGGGTCCTTGCCACCCAGCTCCAGGCCGAGGGAGACAAAGCGCCCCGCTGCTGCCGCTTCGATGGCCGCACCGCCGGCGACGGACCCGGTAAAAGCGATGTGCTGCACGCTGCCGTTGATAATGACCTGCTCTGCATCGCGGTGATCCAGATGCAGATACTGAAAAACCCCCTCGGGCAAACCGGCATCCCGGAAGGCTTCTGTCAGTCGCTCCGCGCACAATGGGGTCTGGGTCGAATGCTTGAGCAATACGCTGTTGCCCGCCAGGAGCGCCGGCACCACCGCATTGATGGCCGTGAGGTAGGGGTAATTCCACGGCGCTATGACAAATACTGTACCCAGCGGCTCGCGGCGGATAAACCGCTTGAACCCCACTTTTTCCGGCAGCGGAATATCACTCAGCGGGCCACCGGATAGCTCTGCCAGTTCCGCCATAGTCAGCGCGCGCTCGGCAAGGCCGTCAATCTCTCCACCGGCAAACGCGATGGGCCTCCCCATCTGCCAGCAGATTTCCCGGGCGAGATCAGCCTTCTTCTGCTGCAGGTGTTTGACCGCGGCACGCACCAGCGCTGCCCGCTCGCCAATAGGAACCTGTTTCCAACTCAACTGGGCACCCTGTGCACTGTTCAGGGCATTCTGGATTTCGTATTCCGTAGCCAGCGGGCGCTCGACATACACACGGTCGTCGACCGGCGAAATACACTGAAGCTTTTGCATAATTTTTTGTGGCATCCTGCCTGTGTCACTGGAGCGCTGCGCCTGCCTGCCCTAGGAACAATATTTATTACACGAGGAGCAATAAATTTCCGTATTCGAACTTTTTTGCGATCAGATGATTTCGAAATAACGCTGCAATTCCCAGTCGCCGATATGCTTGCGAAACTCTCGCTCCTCCCACTCGCGGCTTGCAGCAAAGTGCTCGACAAAGGCATCGCCAAACAGGTCCTTTGCCGCCTCAGATTTTTTCAGGCGCTGGGCCGCATCCCACAGCGTTCGCGGCAGTGCCAGTTCGGGCGGATGTTCGCCGGCATAGGCGCTGCCAGTGACCATTGCGCCCGGTTCCCAGCCCTGCTCGATTCCGTAAATCCCTGAGCCCAGTGCAACGGCAAGAGCCAGATAGGGGTTGGCATCGGCGGCGCCCAGGCGGTACTCCTGGCGCTGGGACTTGTCACTGCCCGGAATTACCCGCAGCGCAGCGGTGCGATTTTCCACCCCCCAGGTCGCGTCGGTGGGCGCCCAGAAACCCGGAATCATGCGCCGGTAACTGTTCACCGTCGGCGCCACCATACTCAGCAACTCTGGCATCAGCCGCTGCTGTCCCGCCAGAAAATGACGCTGGATCTCGCTCATACCGTGGGGTTTATCTTCGGCGTAAAAGGCGGATTTATTGTCAGCCTTGTTGCGCAGGGACAAATGGATATGCCCGCTCTGGCCCGGATATTCGTTCGACCACTTGGCCATAAAGGTCGCCATCAGGCCCCGCCGCTGGGCGAGCACTTTGACAAAGGTCTTGAACAGGGCCGCCTTGTCTGCCGCGGCCTCGGCCTGGTCCACGGTAATCGCGGCTTCCAATACCCCTGGTCCGGTTTCCGTGTGTAGCCCTTCGATGGGGAAATCCATCCGCTGCGCCAGGTCGAGAATCTCGTGGTAAATATCCGCATGTACCGAATTGCGGATCATCGAATAACCAAACCACCCCGGGGTGAAGGGCTTCAAATCCCGATAACCTTTGGCGCGGGCGGAGTCCGGGGTTTCATCGAACAGAAAGAACTCATACTCGAGTGCCGCATACGGGGCAAAGCCGGCCCGCTCACAACGCTCGATTACCCGTCGCAGCAACGCCCGTGGGCAGACCTCTTCGGCAGCACCGCAAAACTCGGCCAGGAACAGCAGCATGCCATCTTCAAACGGCAGCTCCCGGCAGCTTTGCGGAAGAATGCGCACCGGCGCATCCGGGTAGCCGGTATGCCAGCCGGTATAGCGCGCGTTGTCGTACAGCTGATCCTGAACGTCCCAACCCAGCACCACGTCACAAAAGGCAAAACCGTGGTCGAGAGCGGAGAAAAACTTCTCGCGGCTCATGTATTTGCCGCGCATGACGCCGTCATTGTCGAACAACCCCACTTTCACATGGCTGAGCCCGCGGGCTTCCACGATTTGCCGGGCATCCGCTGCCGACGTTACCTGGCGAGGACTGATGGCAATACCGGCTGAGGGCAATGCAGGCGTAGAAGGAGAAAATGGCGCCGGCGACGACGGCGGCACTTCGGTGGACTCGTCCATGTGTGGGCTCCGTTATTGTGACCAACCCGTCGCACGCAAGTGCCGGGCGGAATCTTGCCTAAAGCATAGTCGAGAAAGGGCCCCCCAGTGGTGAGGCGGCAACCGGTGAAGTGGTGCGTTTTTCACCAAATTCGCTGGCGGCTATGTTAGCGCCCGCTCAGGGTATATAATCCGCCCTCCAGAATTTCAACCCACCATTCATCAGTCAGGAACAGCAATGAGCTTCGACAAGGTTTCCCCGGGCAAAGACCTGCCCAACGATATCAACGTAATCATCGAGATCCCGGCCAACCACGATCCGATCAAATACGAAGTCGACAAGGACGCAGACGCGGTATTCGTAGACCGTTTCGTAGCCACCCCGATGTTCTACCCGGCCAACTACGGTTACGTACCCCAAACCCTGTCTGAAGACGGCGACCCCCTGGATGTCTTGGTAGTAGCCCCCTACCCGGTTATGGTTGGCTCCGTAATCCGCTCCCGCGTAATCGGCGTTCTGAACATGACCGATGAATCCGGTGTAGACGCCAAACTGCTGGCGGTACCGCACACCAAGCTGACCAAGCTGTACGACCACGTCAACGAAATCGGCGACCTGCCGGAACTGCTGATCAAACAGATCGAACACTACTTCGAAAACTACAAAGCCCTGGAAGCGGGCAAGTGGGTGAAGGTAGACGGCTGGGCCGACGCCGACGCTGCACGCAAAGAGGTTATGGCCTCCCGCGAGCGTTACCTGAAAGAAGAAGGCTGATAGCCATTTTCTTCCCAGAAAAGCCGGCCCTGTGCCGGCTTTTTTGTGCCTGCTAAGATGCCAGCCGCCCCCCCCCTTCAGGAGATGAACCCATGGCAATCACGGAACCAGGCCCGGATGGCAAACCCCGCTGCGGCTGGTGCATAGCCACTGAGGAATATATTGCCTACCACGACAACGAGTGGGGGTTTCCGGTGGATGATGACCGCAGGCTGTTCGAGAAACTGTGCCTGGAGGGTTTTCAGTCTGGCCTGAGCTGGCGAACCATTCTTGGAAAGCGGGAAAATTTCCGTAAAGCCTTCAAGAATTTTGATTTCAACAAAGTCGCACGTTTCATGGCTGAAGATGTGGAGCGCTTGCTGGGAGATGCAGGCATCGTGCGCCACCGGGGCAAGATCGAGGCAGTAATCAACAACGCCCGCTGCGCCAGAGAAATGGTCAAGCAGGAGGGATCACTTGCGGCCTATTTCTGGGGTTTCGAGCCGCAGGCGGAATCTCTGGCGGCACCGCAAACCCAATCCACCTCAGAAATTTCCGTTGCCATTTCAAAAGACCTGAAAAAAAAGGGCTGGAAATTTGTTGGCCCCACCACCGTGTACGCGTTTATGCAGGCAATGGGGCTGATTAACGATCACGCTATCGGCTGTCTAACCCGGCCCCTGGTGACTGCCGCGAGGCAACGGTTTACAAATCCGGCGGGCAAATAGCGTGTCAGTCCGGAAGCTTGAATGTAGCTATGCTATTGAGCTTCCAGTCCGGCACCTGGACGTCAACCGGTGACACAACTTCCCGCTCGGATTCCTGAACCAGATTACCACCTTCCGGTTGCAGGCTGAGATGGCTCACTTGCACCTGTACCGGCTCGACCTTTTGCCGTTCGTTGTCCTTGACCAGGTAGCCTTCCATCGGCGCCAGGGTCAGCTCCGATTCCCTTACCTTACCCTCTGCTTCAGCACGGGGTGCCGGCGGAGTTACAGGCGCTGATGCGACTTTTTCCGCCAAAGGCTGCCCTTCTTCGCCTTCCACTTTCATTGTCGACTGAGCGCCGAACTTGGCCAGCGTTGCCTGCAACTGCTCCGCCTGCGCTTTACCCAGGCCTTTCTTGAGTGCCAGCGGACGGCCACTGAACAGTTTTTCCAGTGTTTCAGGCCCGGCCTTGAACAAACGGGCAAAGTTGGCTTTTACATCGGCTGTGGTGTATCCGGGCTCCAGATCCCCCCGGAAAATCACGCTGTATGTAACGTCAGACATGCAAGTAACTCCATCTCCTTGTGGCTGCAACAGTGGCAGGAACGGGTCTGTTTTTCTGTATGCGCATTATTCAACCGGATTCAGTCTTCAGAATCCAGTGTCTGATCCATGGTATAGGCCGGTGCGGCAGCAGTCTTGGCTGCCACAACACGGGCCGGGACACCAGCCACAGTAGCGTGCGCTGGCACCTCAGCCAGTACCAGGCTGCCCGCGGCGATTTTTACTCCCTCTCCTATCTTCACCGGACCAAGTACTTTGGCCCCTGCGCCGATCATCACCCCACGGCCAATTTTGGGATGGCGATCACCGCCGCCACTGCCACTGCCGCCCAGGGTTACCGAATGCAAAATGGAAACATCGTCCTCCACCACACAGGTTTCACCTACGACCAGCCCGGTGGCGTGATCAATCATGATGCCACTGCCAAAGCTGGCGGCGGGATGAATATCCACGGCAAACTGCTCCGACACACGGCTCTGGAAGTAGAGCGCCAGGGTTTGCCGCCCGTTGCGCCACAGCCAATGGGCGATGCGATGGGATTGCAGGGCATGAAACCCCTTGAAGTACAGGAAGGGGGTCAGGTACTGATCACAGGCCGGATCACGGTCGTACCAGGCGCAAATATCTGCCTGCATACAGCGGGAAATACCCGGATCATCCGCCAGTGCCGATGCGATGACCTCCTGCAGAGCGGTCGCGGTCAGCGCCGGGTGATCCAGTACGGAGGCAAGCTGGTAGGCCAGCGCGCGATCCAGAGTGGCATGACGCAGAACAGTGTTGTGAAAATAACTGGCCAGCACCGGCTCCGAGGATGCCGCTACTGCCGCTTCTTCGCGCATGGCCGACCAGATATCACGGTTTTTCAGTTCGCTGGCGTTGATAACTTTTGTTCCTTTGTCTGGCCATTCAAAGCGTTTCTCGCCACCTTCTACAACCGATCCATATTGATTGGGTAGGCTGATTCCGGCACCGCAATAAAGCGCGAAAAAATTTCATCCATCTGCCCGCACACGGTATCCGCCAGTGCCAGCTCACCCTCCCGCTGACACAACTGCAGCAGTTCACGCAGCTCGTCTGCGCTCAGCAATTGCTGAAACTCCCTGGCCCGCGGCGCATAGCTCAGGTGCCACCGCTCCGGCGCCACCCCGCCGCGGTCCTCCCCGTAGGGGCGGAAAAGCCCGTAGCTACTGCCTGCCGCAATTCGCTCGTCCAGCCAGCAGTGAAAAGCACCAAATACGCCCTCGTCATCTACCTCTTCCGGGGTCAACTGAACCTCGTATTCCGGATTGACGGCAGCGGCATCGATCACATCGAAATCCGTGCCCCAATGGTGGCGCGAGCCACCGGGCAGTGCGGACCAGCGCAATATAGCGAAAGCGACATCCTGTGGCGACATAGCAGTCACATCCAAAGGGTTACCGGTACTGTCAAAGACCGGGCGCCGGCCACAGGCTTTGGCATTCCAAATCATTTGCTGGCGCTCGAAGCTTCTGAAGCCGGACACCACTTTCGGTTCGAAGCCTGCTGCTCTGGCGTCCCGTCGCAACAGCTGAAATGCGGTCAGCGCTTCCGGGTGCATCAACTGCCCCGATACAGGCTCCAGAATTACGTGTGCATCACTGAGACCGAAAACGGTGTTGCGCAAAACGGAATGCATTTCTCAACCTCGAACCGACGAAAATCACTTCTGTGAAATTAATGGCATACTGCAAAAATCACAAATGCAGACTAGGCTTTTGCTGCAGGGGCAACAAAGTAGCACGAAACTATCCCCCCACAGCGACAGATGAGTTAACGGTTCCGATGGCACTTTGACTCACTGCGCGGTGAACCGGACACCTTGTACGCAGGTGTTTGACCACTCGTTTCAGGGGTGAGCCGGTTTGGCCTTTTATTTTTTTGTGCTATGTTGGACGCCCGTTGAGGTGGACCCAGGATGGTGCACCATTTTCCAGTACAGTCACAGGCAATTCACGCACCGCTCACATCAATCCGGCGGTCTGAAACTCTGCCCGAGTTCCCCCGGGATTGCCGCGAGTGGAACAGCTGTTTCTGGCGATGCATAGCAACCGGTAGCCAGGACAACAAGTGATAACTGTTGTAGCGACCAGGCAACGACTACCAGGCGGCTACTAACAAGTCTCATTAGTTCAGGGATGAAATTCATGCACCCAAGTCAATCAGAGTTGTTACAACTGAAAAACCTGGGACTCGCCTCCGTAAATATCCTGCATTCCATTGGCATTCGCACCCTCGAAGATCTCCACCGCGTGGGCCCCGTAGAGGCTTTTGCCAGTATTCGCCGCCGTGGCATCAATGTATCCCGGGTTCTCCTCTACGCCCTGCAGGGCGCGCTGCTGGATGTTCACTGGAACGACCTGGATCCGGACCTGAAAGCCAGCCTGGTAACTGAAGTCGAGCAACGCCTCTCCCGCAAAGACAGCGCCTGACCCTATACTCCTCCTGCGTACACGCGCCACTACTCGGACCGAGCCCCGGACACAGCGAGCTGACAGAATGTTGGCAGCTACGCTCCGCCTGTCGGCGGGCGCTGAATTCGTATTTACGGGACTTGTAAAGCGAAGATTCCGCCCCTATTTAAGCCTACAGATAACACCAGCAGCAGCTGGTGCCCACACAGTTCATGGACAAATAACTTCCATCTTTCTGGAGAAGGCTGATGTTGCGAATAGGGCTTTTTCTGCTGACCAACCTGGCGGTGATGCTGTTGGTCGGCATTATTTTCAACCTTCTGGGCATTCAGGGCATTCTCGATGCCAACGGTGTCAACCTGAACCTGCCCGGACTGCTGTTGATGTGTGCGATTTTCGGTATCGGCGGCGCCCTGATCTCGCTGCTGATGTCCAAAACCATCGCCCGTATGTCCACCCGCACCCAGATCATCGACCGGCCGCAGACCGCAGATGAGCGCTGGCTGGTGGAAACCGTGCGTGAACTGTCACAAAAGGCCGGTATCGGCATGCCGGACGTGGGCATTTTCCCTATGCCCCAGGCCAACGCCTTCGCCACCGGCTGGAATCGCAATAATGCTCTGGTCGCCGTCAGCGCCGGTCTGCTGCAACGCTTCAATCGCGACGAAGCCCGCGCGGTCATCGGCCACGAGATCGGCCACGTAGCCAATGGCGACATGGTCACCCTGGCGCTGATTCAGGGTGTAGTGAACACCTTTGTGATGTTCTTCGCCCGTCTGGTAGGCTTTTTTGTCGATCGGGTACTGCTGCGCAACGAACAGGGGCTCGGCATTGGCTATTACATCACCTCTATAGTGATGGACATGGTGTTTGGCGTGTTCGCGATGTTGGTAGTAGCCTGGTTCAGCCGCCGCCGCGAGTATCGCGCTGACGCCGCCGGCGCCCACCTCGCCAGCCCCAACGCCATGATCGCAGCTCTGGCACGGATCAAGGCGGAGTCAGAAGCCGGCCGCGAGGAGCCACTGCCGTCCAACATGAAGGCGTTCGGTATCTATGGCGGCAGTATGGCCGCTCTGCTGGCCAGCCACCCGCCTCTGGAAGACCGAATTCTGGCGCTGCAAAATTCTGCCCGTTGATCTGTTTAATTTGGAGCTGCCCGCCGATGCGGGCGACTCCCAACGAGACAAGACTCTTTCGATCAGGAAACTGTCCATTGCCATGTCACTAACCAACAACACCCTGCGAACGTTCCTCAGCGTTATTTTTATCCTCGCCGCCCTCGGCGCCAGTGCCGAAACCCGCACGCCACAATTCGCTACCGACGATGAGCAGAACACCATGCAGGTGTTCAATTTCGCCAGCCCGTCGGTGGTGTACGTCACCAATGAAACCCTGGTGCGCGATCGCTGGACCCTGCGCTTGCACACCGTACCCAAAGGCGCTGGCAGCGGTTTTATCTGGGACGATCAGGGGCATGTAGTCACAAACTTCCATGTCATCGAAGAAGCCCGCAAGATCACCATTACCCTGCAGGACCGCAGCGAATGGCCGGCGCAGCTGGTAGGCACGGCGCCGGAGAAAGATCTCGCCGTATTGAAAATCGACGCCCCTCGCGCACTGCTGAAACCACTACTGCCCGGCAACTCTGCGGGGCTTGCGGTAGGCCGCAAGGTACTGGCAATCGGTAACCCCTTCGGCCTCGACACTACGCTCACCACCGGTGTCGTCAGCGCTCTGGGGCGGGAAATCGACGCCGCTGGTAACCGCACGATCCGCAATGTGATACAGACGGACGCGGCCATCAATCCCGGCAATTCAGGCGGCCCGCTGCTGGATTCCAGCGGGCGGCTGATTGGCGTGAATACGGCAATCTACAGCCCCAGCGGCGCCAGCGTGGGTATCGGTTTTGCCATTCCGGTAGACACCGTGAAAAAAATCGTTCCAGAGCTGATCGCCCACGGGCGTCTGGTGCGGCCGATTCTCGGTATTGAGTCTGCCCCGGACCAGTGGGCGAGCCGCTATGACTTCAAGGGCGTTGCGGTACTGCGCACATCCCCGGGGCTTCCCGCGGAGCAGGCCGGATTGCGGGGTGTCTACCGCAGTGACCGCGGGGGCTGGCAGCTAGGGGATGTCATCGTCGGCATTGATGGCCAGGCCATCAACAATTACGACGACCTGATGAATGTGCTGGAAAACCACCGCCCCGGTGATCGCGTGGGCGTGGATTACCTGCGCGACGGGGAAGAATTCCGCACATCTGTTACTCTGGCCGCCCCTGAAACAAACTGAATTTACCATGCAAAAACACTTTCTCTGTGGCTATGAAGACCTCAACGAAGGCGACTCCAAGGGCTTTTCCCTGGGGGATAACAGCGCAGGCACGGACAATGTGTTTGCGGTGAAGAAAGATGGCGAAGTGTTCGCGTATAAAAATATCTGCCCGCACCGGGGTATCAATCTGGAATGGCAGCCGGATCAGTTTCTGGACTCGGAAAAAGCGCTGATCCAGTGCGCCTCCCACGGCGCACTGTTTGAGATCAGCACCGGCGAATGCATCGCCGGGCCCTGCGCGGGTGATGCGCTGACGCCGGTGCCGGTGGAATACGCTCAGGATGGACTCTATGTGCTTCTGGCAGACTGATTGCCGTGCCCTGTATCGGGCTCGCCGCCTTTGCCCAACCTACACGATTACAACCGGTCAAACGTTTACCAGCGAGCTTGATAAAGGCAGCGGGCACGACAAACGGTCATTGAATCAACCTACAAAGGGAACAGGTTCGCTCAAGCGAATTTCCCCGGCACCCAGTTCCGCCCGGTATGCCACTATTTCCATACCTGCGGCGGTAGCCTGGGCAAGTGCCGCAGCATAAGCCGGATCTATTTCAGCGGCCGCTTCCACCGTCTCGATCTGCGAGTGCTGCACGCAGTACAACAACACCGCGCGCACACCGGATTCCGCGAGTTTCTGCAATTCCCGCAGATGCTTGGTACCGCGGGCACTGACCGCGTCTGGGAAGAGACCGCGAGCCCCCTCGGCGAGGGTGACATTCTTCACTTCCACATAGCAGTCACCGGCATCGCCACTCAGCAGGAAGTCGATCCGGCTGTTTTCTTCGCCGTATTTAACCTCCCGCCGCAGGCTATCGTACCCCTGCAGCTCCACCACAACTCCAGTGGTAATCGCCTCCTCCACCAGCTGATTGGCGCGGCTGGTATTCACCCCGGCGAGGGCACCTTCCGGGGTAGTGGTGATTTCCAGAGTGTGGCGGTATTTGCGCTTGGGATTGCCGGAATCGGAAAACCAGCAGGGGGTATTTTCTTCCCAGCAGTTTTTCATTGAGCCGGTATTGGGACAGTGGATGGTTATAATTTCGCCAGACATCAGCTCGACATCCGCAAGAAAACGCTTGTAGCGACGGAGAAGTTTCCCCTGAGCCAGGGACGGGTCCAGTTTCACGAAAGGTCCTGTAAAAGTCAGTTCTGAATGGATTGAACGCCATTCTGTATAAAAAGCGGCCGCCAGAATACACCAATCCAGTCATCCTTTGCCGGAGGATCCTCGCCAGCGCCGTTGCGGGACAACATTTTGTGGCGCAGATCAAAGAGATTTGATAGTTTCCTCGCCTTGGCCGCCGCGGCGGCCACAGGATACAGCCTGCGGTTGCTTAGGCTTTGTGCCGGAAAGCGGCCTGTCAGAGTGGGGCTGCTCTGCAGCGGAAGGGGAGAACCCGGTCCGCCCTGTAGGGAAAATGCCCAATCTCTGCAGACTGCTAGGCTTGAAATTGGTTGTAGTGCCCCGATAACACAGGGCCCGTATTACGAGAGAGGCAATGACTATGCCCAATACTGCTGCGAAATCCGATTCTCTGCACGGCTTCGAGCCCTATCAGGAACAGAAGGGCGAGGAGTACATGAATGAGAAGCAGCAGGAGCATTTCCGCAATCTGCTGCTGGCCTGGAAGGCCGAACTGATGGCAGAGGTGGATCGCACCGTAACTCATATGAAGGACGAAGCTGCGAACTTCCCCGATCCGGCGGATCGCGCCAGCCAGGAAGAAGAGTTCAGCCTGGAACTGCGCACCCGCGACCGGGAACGCAAGCTGATCAAGAAGATTGATGCGACCATCGAATTAATCGATCAGGACGACTACGGTTTCTGTGAAGCCTGCGGCGTCGAAATCGGCATCCGTCGTCTGGAAGCCCGCCCCACAGCAACCCTGTGTGTGGACTGCAAAACCCTTGCTGAGATCAAGGAAAAGCAGATTTCTGGCTGATCGACGAATCTCCGGGCGGACCTGATACAGGGGCCGCCCGGAAACTACCCCCTTTCCGATGACTTCCCTCGCCCCTCCTGTGTCCGGAAAATATATCGGCCGCTTTGCACCCTCACCTACCGGACCGCTGCACTTCGGCTCCCTCGTCTGCGCCCTCGGCAGCTACCTGGACGCCAAAACGCACGGCGGCCACTGGTTGGTGCGCATGGAGGACCTCGACCCGCCGCGAGAAATGCCCGGGGCTGCCGAACGTATCCTACACACACTGGACTCCCACGGCCTTCACTCCCACGCGCCTGTTATCTGGCAAAGCCACCGACACCAGCATTACCAGGACGCGCTCGAACGGCTCGCTGCACAAGGGCTGATTTACCCCTGTCAGTGCACCCGGGAGCAGATTCGCAAAGCTGGCGGCCACCGCCGGAAAAACTGCACCCCACACACAGCAAACAAAGAATTCGCCCAGCGGTTTCGCTGTGCGGGCGAACAGGAATCCTTCTCCGACCTGTGGCACGGGCTCCAGACCCACCCCATCACTGAGGACCCGATCCTGAAACGCAAGGACGGACTGTTTGCCTACCAGCTGGCGGTAGTCGTGGACGATATCGCGCAGGGCGTGAACCACGTGGTACGCGGCGCAGACCTGCTCGACTGTACCGGAGTGCAGCAACGGCTGTTTCGCGCACTCGGCTCCGAGCCGCCGCAATTTGGCCATTTGCCACTGGTAATGAATGAAGGCGGCCAAAAACTCAGCAAGCAAAATCAGGCCGCACCACTGGATGACACCCTGGCCTCCGGCAACCTGATCAGGGCACTGCAATTTCTCGGTTTCAAGCCACCGCTGGAACTGGCACTGGAAACACCGCGACAGGTGTTGGCCTGGGCAATAGCCCGCTGGCAGCGACACCAGGTAGACATGCGTAACCGCCTGCTGGAGGATTGAAACCCGCAGGTTGAATTGCCCCCCGGCACGGCTTTACCATTTTGCGCCAGTTTTTTGTTTCAATTATTTTCTGCCTCTGCCGCAGGACGACCCGACAGGTCTTAGATGAGCAACCGTACCCTGTTAATCCTGCTGGTGCTTGTGGGCTATGTATTCAGCCCCACGGTATTCACCTGGATGATCAATCCCTCCGGCGCCTGGTACCGGCCTTTTATCCTCTGGTTCGTCCTGATCCTGCTGGCGATCTTTATTCAGCGGAGGCGCAGTCCGGATGACCTTTGAGATTGCCCATATTGCGCTGATCGGCGTCGCCTACATACTGGCGCTGTTTTTTGTCGCCTTCGCCACTTCCAAGGGTTGGCTGTCAAGCAAATGGGTACGCCATCCATTTTTTTATGTACTGTCGCTCGGAGTATCCCTGAGCGCCTGGACCTACTATGGGATCATCGATCTCGCATGGCAGCACGGCTACGGTGTGCTGGCCTATTACCTGGGCACCGGTGCCATGTTCCTGTTTGCGCCGGTCGCACTCGAGCCCCTCGCCCGCCTTGCCCAGCGCTACCAGCTCACATCCCCTGCAGACCTGCTGGTATTTCGCTACCACAGCCGCGAGGCCGGCACCTTGGCAACCCTGTTTATGCTGCTGGGATTACTGCCACTAATCGCGTTGCAAATTCAGGCCGTAGCGGAGACGCTGGCACTGCTTTCCCGCGACAACGTCGCTGCGCTCGCACTACCGGAGAGCGGGGTTACCAGTAAAGACCTTATCGCGTTCTTTTACTGTGTGCTGCTGGCGCTGTTCACCAGCACCTACGGTGCTACCAGTAAACGACAGGCAGGGCTTGCCAGCGCCATGGCTCTCGAATCCATGGTCAAACTGGTGGCGTTACTGGCTGTTGGCCTGTACTCCGTTTATGGCGTATTCGGTGGGATGGCTGGGCTCGACCAGTGGCTGTTGCAAAACAGTGACATGCAACAGTTGCTGTATTCACCGATTCGGCAGGGCTCATCCCACACCCTGCTGCTGGTGTTTATCGCCACCGCAGTGGCCATGCCCCACATTTTCTACCTGAGCATTGCCGAGCGCCCGGCTGCCCAGGGCTTGCGTACAGCAAGCTGGGGCTTTCCATTGTTTTTGCTGCTGATGGCGCTGCCAATCTTCCCGATCATGTGGGCGGGTTTTGCCCTGGATGTTACCGAGCCGGTGCAATACTTCACCCTGGCAGTACCCAGAGCCAGCGGCTCGGCACTACTCACCGTGCTGGCCTTTATCGGCGGACTTTCTGCGGCCACCGGCGCGCTAATCATGATTACCCTGGCGCTCTCTACCATGGTCATGAATCACTGGCTGCTGCCCGGTACCCGCTGGCAATCCGACGACAATATGTACCGCCAATTGCTGTGGTTGCGCCGCGCTCTTGTGACCGCGCTGTTTCTCGCCGGCTTCGCGTTTTACCTGCTGCTGAACAACCGGCTGTCCCTGTCGGATCTCGCCATCATCGCGTTTATTGCCTCTCTTCAGTTCCTGCCCGGTATTTTTGCGGTGATTCACTGGCCCCGGGGCAACCGGCGCGGCTTTATTGGCGGGTTGCTGGCAGGCATGCTGATCTGGGCGGCAGGACTGCTGTTCCCGGCAATGGTGGGCAACAGTGGCATCGCCCTGCCCGGCGGCGATTTCCAGATTCCACTGGGCATGGAAATCTGGCCCCAGATCACCACCCTGTCTCTGTCGATGAATGTACTGCTGTTTGTATGCCTGTCGATTTTCACCTCGACATCCAGCCTGGAACGCTATGCTGCGGACCTGTGTAGCGATGACTCCATCAGCCAGGCCCTGCGCCTGGAACTGGACGCCCAATCTGCCGCAGATTTCCGCCTGCGCCTGTCGGAAAGTCTCGGCGCCGCGACGGCCAGCCAGGAAGTGAGTCGCGCCCTGCGCCAGCTCAATCTGCCGGAAGACGAACGCAGGCCTTACGCGCTGCGGCAACTGAGGGACAAACTGGAAGCGAACCTGTCCGGTCTGCTGGGACGGGTGCTGGCGGGCCAGATCGTCGACCGCCACCTGCCCTTTGTGACCAGCGATCAGCCCGCCAACAAAGATATCAACCTGATCGAAACCCGCCTCAGTCGCTACAAGAACCAGCTGACCGGGCTCGCGGCGGAACTCAACAACCTGCGCCTCTACCACCGACAGATGCTGGAAGAGCTGCCAATGGCCGCCTGCTCCCTGGGGCGCGATGGCGAATTGCTGCTGTGGAACTATGCCATGGCAGATCTCACCGGCATTGGCGCCAGTGAGGTAATCGGCTCAAAACTGGAATACCTGCCAGAGCCCTGGCGCGGCCTGCTGACCGAGTTTGCCCACTCCGCCGACGGCAGTCGCTTCAAGCAACAGGTGGAAATGGATGGCAACAGCCACTGGCTCAACCTGCACAAGACCCGCCTCAAGCAGCGCAGCGGCAAGAAATACGGCCGCGACCTTGTGCGGGACAACGGCAAAGACAATCGCGGCGACGGTCAGATGCTGTTGGTGGAAGACATCACTGAAACCCAGATTCTGGAACAGGAATTGATGCACAGTGAGCGCCTGGCCTCCGTTGGGCGGCTCGCGGCAGGCGTGGCGCACGAAGTGGGCAACCCGGTTACCGGTATCGCCTGCCTGGCGCAAAACCTCCACTATGAATCCGACAATCCGGAAGTGCTGGATACGGCAGACCAGATTCTGAGCCAAACCCAGCGCATCAGTCGCATCGTGCACTCGCTGGTGAGTTTTTCCCACAGCGGCAGCCAGGACACCGAAAAAGCACCCGTAGACCTGCATGCCTGTGTAGAAGAAGCGATACAGCTGCTGTCACTTCAGCGCGACAAGACCCAGGTCACCTTTGCCAACCAGGTTCCAGGGGACCTCTACGCGCTCGGTGACAACCAGCGTCTGATTCAGGTATTTATCAACCTGCTGAGCAACGCCCGCGACGCCAGTCCCGACGGGGGGCATATCCAGGCAGAAGGATATATCCGCAACGGTCTCGCCTGCGTGGCAGTCACGGATAACGGCCCCGGCATCTCAGCGGCGCACCGCGAGCGTATTCTTGAGCCCTTTTTTACCACCAAGGAACCCGGCGAAGGCACTGGCCTTGGCCTGGCCATGGTGTACAGCATTGTGGAAGAGCACGGCGGGCAACTGGAGCTGGTCAGCCCGGCCCATCCAGAAACGGGGCGCGGCGCACGCTTTATTGTGCAATTGCCACTGGAATCTCCACTGCCAAATTCCGGGCCATAAACAGTTAATACTGCCCGAGCGTTACCCGCAAACATGGAAGTTGGGCAATTTTTGCGCGCAATCGGGGAATTGGGTTGCATCGAAACGCCTGACAGGTAAAACTTAGCTCCCCCTGAACACTTTGTAACCAGGCGTAACGTATGAGCCACATCCTGATCGTAGAAGATGAAGCCATTATCCGCACTGCGCTTCGCAAGCTGCTGGAGAGGCATCGCTACAAGGTCAGTGAAGCTGGCTCCGTGCGCGAGGCGACCACCAAGTACCGTCTGGCCGACATGGATCTGATCATTTCAGACCTGCGCTTGCCCGGCGCTCCGGGCACCGACCTGCTGAAACTGGCGGGCGATGTGCCTGTACTGATCATGACCAGTTATGCCAGCCTGCGCTCCGCGGTGGACTCCATGCGTATGGGCGCCGCAGATTACATCGCCAAACCCTTCGACCACGACGAAATGCTGGCCACCGTGCGCCGGGTCATCGGCAAGGCGGAACAGCACCGGGCCGCCGGTGCCGCAGCGGCAGCCAACAAAAGCGGGGGCCGCGCCATCGCCGGTATGATCGGCGACAGCCCGGTGATGCGTGACCTCTACTCCCGCATCCACAAAGTGGCACCCACCGACGCTACGGTACTGGTACACGGCGAAACGGGTACCGGTAAAGAATTGGTGGCACGCGCCATCCACGAAGAAAGCCAGCGCACCGGCAAACCTCTGATATCCGTCAACTGCGCGGCGATTCCGGAAACTCTGATCGAAGCCGAACTGTTCGGCCACGAAAAAGGCGCCTTCACCGGCGCCCAGACCGCCCGTGAAGGACTGGTCGCCGCCGCGGACGGCGGCACCCTGTTCCTCGACGAGATTGGTGAGCTACCCCTGGAAGCCCAGGCCCGGTTGCTGAGGGTGCTACAGGAAGGTGAGGTCCGCCCTATCGGCGCCATTGAATCCCGCAAGGTCAACGTGCGCCTGGTCGCTGCAACACACCGAAACCTCCGCCAGCTGGCGGCGGAGCGCAAGTTCCGGGAAGACCTTTACTACCGTATCAACGTGGTACAGATGAGCCTCCCGCCACTGCGGGAGCGTGGTAAAGATGTCCTTGCGATCGCCGAGGCCTTACTGGAAAAGTTCTGCGCCAAGATCAACCGCCCAACCTTGAAGTTGTCTCCGGAAGCTATCCAGGCTGTTACCACCTACACTTGGCCCGGTAACGTGCGCGAGCTGGAGAACGCCATCCAGCGCGCGGTGATCCTGACTGAAGATAGTGCCGAGATCGATCACCACACCCTCGACATTGACCTGGACCTGGTACCCATCGACGAAGCGGACCCGGAGCGCCGTCCCCGAGCCAGCCTGCATGAAGACCCCCGGGAGGACCTCTCTCTGGAAGACTACTTCGCCCGTTTTGTACTCGAGCATCAGGAAACCATGAGCGAAACCGAGCTGGCCAAGAAGCTGGGGGTAAGCCGCAAATGCCTGTGGGAGCGCCGACAGAAACTCGGTATCCCGCGTAAAAAGGCCAAGCGTGTCGTCGAAGCCTGATAACACGTCGCACAAAGCCCACCACAGTTACACAGAAAGCCCGGCCAGCAACCACTGCCCGGGCTTTTTACTGTGCCCAAAACACCTTCCATGCAGAGGATTGTCGCTAAATTTTACGCCTGTTACCTGCCGCTACCGAGGGAACAGCGGAGAACGGAAATTGGTAACAAGTGAAAGTGTTACCCCCTCTCACACCCGAGTAACAACCACCTCACCATGCGTAACGGAAAACTGTATTTTCGTGGCGGAAAAAAGTTCCTTAAAATCTTAACTTATTGATTTATAAGGATTTTATAAAGTTGGCACGCTATCTGCTTTAACTAGCTCAAACAACGATAACAGCCAAGAATAAAAATAAATGACTGTTTAAGCCCTAATAACAACTGACAATAAGTGGGCGTGAAACAATAAGAATAATGATGGGAAGATCGACAATAAAAGCCAAAGTGATCGATTCCGGAGCAAATTCGAACAATAAAAATAATAAGGTTCGAAATAACAATAAAAATAAACAAAAAGTAATAACAAACAACAATAAAAATAAACAATAAGAATAAAGCGCTATAACAAAAACAATAATTTTTTGTAGAAGACAACAAAAATAACGACAAGTACGTGACAAACTGACTGATTGTGCCTGGGAGAGGGTTTGCTGAAAAGCAAATTGATAGCGCAAGGAAGCCGCTGCCTTCATCGAATAACAATAACTCCCTTCTTTTCCGTGTCTGATGATGCACACATGTTTGCTGGGCCCCGCAGGAAGCGGGACCGGCAGCTGTGCATTGCGCTGTGTGTGTTAGAATCCGCCCACAATAGTCCGGAACAGCGCCATACCAGCGCCAATTTCCCGGAGTAACCGTACAGCCGCCCATCGACGAACGGGCCGCGGATAACACAGTAAGGCGTATGTTCAATTCCCTGATCAGCAGCATCAAACGCTGGCACAGTAAATCGAAAACCACCGAAGACACCCCCAAATCCGATAAAGCCCGCGCAAGCAAGGCCGAACGCGGCCAGAGTAAACCAGTGCGCAAGCGCGCTTCCTCGAGCAAACAACCCCAACGCCCCGAAACCACTCGGGTCGTCGTCCCCCGCAGCGACCACACTCTCTCCCGCCGGGATATCAGCCGCGCCGCGTTGACGGTAATGAAGCGCCTGCAGGAAGCCGGTTTCGAGGCATTTATCGTCGGCGGCAGTGTCCGCGACCTGCTGCTGGGAGGCCACCCGAAGGACTTCGATGTCGCCACTGATGCCACACCGGAACAGGCCAAACAACTGTTTCGCGGCGCGCGCATTGTTGGCCGCAGATTCCGCATCCTGCACGCCCGTATTGGTCGCGAAGTGATCGAAGTGACGACCTTCCGCGGGCACCACAGTGACGGTGACGATCACGAGGCACAGCAGTCCGAGCACGGCATGCTGCTGCGGGACAATGTATACGGAGACCTGGAGAGCGATGCCGTACGCCGGGATTTCACCGTCAATGCCCTCTACTACACCATTAATGGCTTCGAGATCCACGACTACACCGGTGGTATCCAGGACATCGAACAGCGCCTGATCCGGATGATCGGAGACCCCACCACCCGTTACAAGGAAGACCCGGTGCGCATGCTGCGTGCCGTGCGCTTCGCCGCCAAGCTCGACTTCGCCATCGAACCCGGCACCGCCGCACCGCTCCCGGAACTGGCGCCACTGCTGCGCAATATAGCGCCGGCACGCCTGTTCGATGAGGTGCTGAAATTGCTAATGAGTGGCTACGGCGAACGCACCTTCGAGCTATTGCGCGAATATGAGCTCTGGCCCCACCTGTTCCCGGACAACGCGCGGATGTTGGACAACCCGCAAGCGCTGGCGATGACCCGCCTGGCGCTGCGCAATACCGACAGACGTATTCGCGCCGACCAGCGTGTTACCCCGGCGTTTCTCTACGCCGCACTGCTGTGGCCTGCGGTGAATGCAGAACAGATATTCCTGACCGAAAAGGGCATTCCGCCGGTACCGGCACTGGCCCAGGCCGCGCAGAAAATCACCAGCAACCAGCTGGCCCACACCGCCATTCCCAAGCGCTTCACTATGCCCATGCGCGAAATTTGGGATATGCAATCCCGCCTTCCCCGCCGCAGCGGAGAGCGCGCTTTGCGCCTGATGGAGCTGCCGCGGTTTCGCGCTGCCTACGACTTTCTGCTGCTGCGGGAAGAAAGTGGCGAGATCCCTGCCGGACTGGGTCAATGGTGGACCGATTTCCAGCAGGCCGACGAAGACCAGCGCCAGCAGATGATCCGGGACCTGCCTCGCAACGCCGGCCCCCGCGGTAGTAAGAGTCGCGGTCGTCGCAGCCGCAGCGGGCGTAAAAACCGCAGTAACAGCAACAAGAGCGGCGGCGCAGATCGCCCGCAAAATTGAGCGGAATTCCCAAGTGACTCGCTGTTATATTGGTCTGGGTAGCAACCTGGCAGACCCCGCAGGACAACTGCACAGCGCCCTCGAAGACATTGCCCGCATTCCGCACACCCGGCTGGAAGCATCTTCGTCCCTGTATAGCAGTGCCCCCATAGGCCCAGGCGAACAACCGGACTATGTAAATGCCGTCGCCTGCGTAGACACCGAGCTCGCCCCGGAAGCACTGCTGGATGCCCTGCAGGCCATTGAAGCGGAGCATGGCCGCGAACGAACCTTGCGCTGGGGCGCACGTACCCTGGACCTGGATATATTGCTGTTCGGTAACGAACAGCTGGATAGCGCGCGCCTCACGGTGCCGCACCCCCGGATGGGCGAACGAAACTTCGTTCTGGAGCCCCTGGCAGAGCTGGCTCCGGACCTGCAATTGCCGGACGGTACGTCGCTACAAGTCTTGCTGCGGCTGTGTCCACCCAATCGGTTGCAGCGGCTGTAATCCTGACACACAAATAGCCAGCCCCAACGAGCTGCTGCCGGCCGCGGAAATAAAAAGGAGTAACCCGGTGACAACCCTCGCCCCGACAGAATCCGCACAAAGCGAAGACTACAGTGCTGGAAACCTGGCCCAGGAACTGGATCTGCATGGCAGAACCCTACCTCGCTTCATCGCCGTGGAGGGCAATATCGGCGTAGGCAAAACTACCCTGGCAAAAAAGCTCGCCGCCACCTTCAATTACGACACCCTGCTCGAGCTCCCCGAAGACAACCCGTTCCTGGAGCGCTTTTACCGCGATCCGAAAAGCGCCGCACTCCCTACCCAATTACATTTCCTGCTGCAACGATCGCAGCAGATTCAGGCTTTGCGCCAGGACGACATGTTCAATCCGGTGCGGGTGTCGGACTTCCTTATCGAGAAAGACCACCTGTTTGCCGAAGTCACCCTCGACAGTGACGAACTGCAGCTCTACCGCAAGGTTTACCAGCACCTGACTCTGGAAGCACCCAAGCCGGATCTGGTTATCTATTTACAGGCGCCGCTGGAAGTTCTGCAGCAGCGTATTCACAAGCGCGGCATTGCCGCCGAGCGCAGTATCAGCAACGAGTACCTCGCCACGCTCAATGAGGCGTACACCAACTTTTTCCACTACTACGACCAGGCGCCACTGCTGATCGTGAACTGTGCGGACATCGATATCGTCGACCAGCAACAGGATTACCTGCAACTGGTGGAATACCTGCTGAATGTAAAAAGCGGACGCCACTACTACAATCCCGGCAAATAGCCGTTGCCAGTAATCGGAAGCCCTGCCTTCCCCAATTGCGAGTTACCACCATGCCCTACGCCACCAGCGAGCTGAGCAAACCGATAACGGTTCAGACCCTGCGTCAGATGAAAGCCAGTGGAGAAAAATTTATCTGCGTCGCTCTATACGACGCCCCCATGGCCGCTATGGCCCAGCGCACAGGGGTGGAGACCGTACTGATCGGCGACTCACTGGGCATGACCGTACTCGGTTACGACAGCACCATTCCCGTCACCATGGAGCAGATGATTTACCATGTGGAAGCTGTCGCCCGGGGCAACAAAAAGTCCCTGATCATGGGTGACCTGCCCTTTATGACCTACGCCACACCGGAGCAGGCGCTCACTAATGCCACCCGTATCATGCAGGCGGGTGCCCACATGGTAAAAATCGAGGGCGGCGCCTGGCTCGCGCCCACGGTAAAGATGCTGACTGAGCGCGGCATTCCGGTCTGTGCGCACCTGGGGCTGACCCCGCAATCGGTGCACAAACTGGGTGGTTTCCGGGTGCAGGGTCGCGACGATGATCAGGCCGGCGAGATTCTCAATGACGCGGTGCAGCTGGACGAGGCGGGGGCCGATCTGCTGGTGCTGGAGTGTGTGCCCTCGGAACTGGGCAAACGCATCACCGACACCGTGTCCATGCCCACCATCGGCATTGGCGCCGGCCCCGAGACTGATGCCCAGGTACTGGTGATCAACGACATTCTCGGTCTTACGGAAAAGCCGCCAAAGTTTTCCAAGAATTTTCTGGTGGAAGCGGGAGATATCCCCGGCGCCCTGCGTAAATATGCCGAAGATGTGAAAAACGGCACCTTCCCCGACGACGCCCACAGCTTTAGCTGATCGCAGGCATACCATCACCCGAACCAGCCCCCAAACCAGACCAGGCTCCAGAGAAATGAATTTCAGCAGTATTCTCAGCGCGGCACGCGGCAGTGAAGCAACCGTCATACCCGCCGGCTGGGGCCAGGGGCGCGCCACATTTGGCGGTCTTGTTGCTGCGGTGCTGCACCAGCCCATCGAGGCGGCACTCGAGCAGGCCACTCAGAGCCCGCAAGCGGATACCCCACTACGCTCCCTGACCATCTCCTTCGTGGCCCCGGCAGCCGCCGGCTCCCTGCAGACCAGCGCGCAAATATTGCGAGCCGGTCGCTCAGCAGTGCAAATCGAAGCCCGAGCCAGCCAGCTTCAGCAAAGTGGTGAACAGCAGACTCAACAGGTCGTTACCGCGGCCCTCGCCAGCTTCGGTAAACCGCGCGCGTCCGCCATCTCTATCGCCACAGCAAACGCACCAGTATTCGCCGCACCGGAAACCTGCCAGGCCCTCCCCTATATCGAAGGTCTGGTACCGGAGTTTACCCGGCACTTCGACTATCGCCTCGGCGCCGGCGCCCTGCCCTTTACCGGCAGCCTGGAAAACCGCCTCGGCGGCTGGATTCGCTTCCGCGAGTCCGCCGGCCCGGTCACCACGGCCCACCTGCTCGCCCTCATCGACGCCTGGCCACCGGCAGTATTACCGATGCTGAAAACGCCCGCTCCCGCCAGTTCCCTGACCTGGACGGTGGAAATGATGCCCGCCGCATCAGAAGTAGTGAAAGCGGGGCACGACAGTAGCGAATGGTGGCAGTACCTGGCGGAAGTGGAACAGGCGGACGACGGCTATGGCGTTATCCAGGCGCGGCTGTGGGATGGGAAAGGACAATTGCTGGCGCTGTCGCGGCAGACGGTTTCGGTATTCGGGTAAAGCTAGAGCCAGCGCTTCCAGCGGAATACTACTAACTGAATCGCCACCGTCACCACCAGCAGCACAGTGAAGATCAGGAAAGCGTGGGGGTTTTCGGAACCGGGGATACCGCCGACGTTGATTCCCAGCAGGCCGGTAAGAAACCCCAGGGGCAGAAAGATGGCGGCGATGATGGATAGCACGTACATGCGGCTGTTGAGCTGCTCGGAAATCCGGCTCATCAGTTCTTCCTGGGTGACTGCCGCGCGCTCGCGCACAGCATCGATATCTTCGATATGTCGCAGCAAGCGGTCGCTTACCTCGCGTAACTGCAGACGATCCGCCTCACTGATCCACTCCAGTTTTTCCCCCAGGAAACGCGCCAGCGCTTCCCGCTGTGGCGACAGGTAACGCCGCAGGGTAATGGTCTGTTTGCGCAGCATGGCGAGATCGAGTCGCAGATTGGCGCTGGCATCCCCCACCACCCGGTCCTCCAGCTCATCGATCACATCCTCGAAGTTGTCCACCGTGTCGCTCATGCGCCATACCAGCAGATCCGCAATTGCCACTACCAGACCTGCGCTCGAAGTCGGCCCGCGTCCACTATCCAGCTGGGCGCAGAGGTCGCTGATTGACAGCAGCCGGCGCCGACGGGTACTGATCACCCGCGACTCCTCCGCCCACAGGCGAATAGACACCATGTCTTCCGGTTGCGATTCCGGGTTCAGGTTGACCCCACGCAATGCGATCAGCAAACCGTCACCAATACTGGTGGTGCGCGGACGGGTCTCTTCCGTCAGCAGGGCATCGGATACCAGCGGATCGAGATTGGCTGGCCCCGCAATCCAGTTACGGGCCTCCTCGTCGGTGTAGTCAAAGTGCAACCACAGACGCCCCTGACCCGGGGTCCACTGCTGTACCTCCGGCCACTGCAGTCGACGACTGCCGCCGCGACCATCGAGAAGGTATGCGTGTATCAGTCCCTGTTGCATCAGGCCTCCTGTGTTGGCGCAGTTCGCGACGCGGAATCAACGGCTGAGCGCGAGCCTGGCACCGGCACGTTCACCGGGCTGCAACTGCCAGCGATCGGCAAAGGCATTACCGTGTTCGACACAGACAAAACCGCGGTAGTGCTCGCGGATATCATGAATGGTTGCGGCGAGTTCTGCACCCGGATTCCAGGTGATTACCGTGTGGCAGTTATCGCTCTCCGCGGTAATCGGACTCGGTGTCTGGATAACCTGCCTGGCCGGCGCCTGCTCAAACACCCGGTCCACTTCGCCGGCGAAGGTCTGCATTCCGCTGAGACGGTCGCGGGCAAAGCCACGGGTCTTGTCGAGAAACTCACCACCGTCCAATCCCTCGACTTCCACCGCATTCACATCTTCCACCGCAAAGTAGCTGTGCAGCGCCCAGCTGTAATCCGCGGGGATGTCGGCGGTGTTGCACAGCTCGAGATCGAAAGTAAGCGATTCACCCAGGCCGATTTTCAGGGTGCAGTCGAAGCTCGCGGCAAACAGTTCGTCGCCGGCATGCTGAAAACGCATCTCCAGCACGACCGCGCCATCGGTCTCTGCTTTGCTGCCCACCAGCTCCCAGTACTGGGTGCGCACCAGGCCGTGTTTGGGTTTGGACGGATCGTTCAGGTCTTCACCAAACCAGGGCAGACACAGCGGCACGCCACCGCGTATCGCTACTCCTGCCTCGAACACACTGGTGGGGCTCAGCCACAGCAGTGGCGCGCGGTCGCGGGCGGCAAACTCCAGCACCTGGGCACCCTGCAGGGAAATCACCGCGCGGCACAGTTCAGTTTCCACCAGCAGCAGGTCAAGGCCTGGCTTGCTATAGAGCGTGTCGCTGTCGGTACGGGTGAGATAGTCATGCACTGCCACTGCCGGAAACTCCGTTTTCGAAATTGTAATAGGGGGGGACCGACACCCGAATGGCGTCGGAAACAAGGTCTACTCTGCCTTTTCGATCTGCAGCCAGTCAAACCCTTCTTGCTGGCAGGCATAAATACAGTTGGCCGCCTCAGCCGCGGCCTCTGCCAGTGCGGCACGGGCCAATTCCAGGCTGTTATTCTTTTCGCTGATGTGGGCCACTACGAGATGTTGTAACCGCTGGCTGCCAATGCGCTGTAAAAAGCCCGCGGCCTGCTGGTTACTCAGGTGTCCGTAGGCGCCTCCCACCCGCCGCTTCAGCGAGGGCGGATAAGGACCCTGGGCCAGCATCATGGGATCGTGATTGGCTTCCAGTACCAGTGCATCGCAATCGCCATAGTGGGACTCCACATGGGGAGTGATGGTGCCGAGATCTGTGAGCAGGCCAAGACTGCTGCCGCAGCTGCGAAAAACAAACTGCGCCGCCTCGCGGGCATCGTGGGGCACCGCTACCGGCGTCACCTGAATATCCCCCACTGCGAATACCTGATGCCCTTCGATCAGCACCACCTGCGGCAGGGCTCCGATATCCCGTGCGCGCAGCGTGCCCGGCGTCAGGTAAACCGGCAGCCGGTACTTTCTCGCCAGAGGGCCGACGCCCCCCATATGGTCACTGTGTTCGTGGGTCACGAGGATGGCGGAGAGATCCGCCGGAGACATACCGAGCCGCGCCATGCGCCGCTCGGTTTCTTTGATGGTGAAACCGCAGTCCACCAGCAGACAGTGGTCGCGGGTTGCGACCAGAGTACCATTGCCCTTGCTACCACTACCCAGGGAGGCAAATCTGATCGCCATTACCAGTTACCGCCAGCGACGTCAGATCAGATTCTGGCGAATCGCCATCAGCAATTCAGACGCTCTGGTGCGCGACAGAGGCAGGCCGCGGGCATTGCGAATACGTACCTCTGCAGCGTTATCCACGGTGCGCAACACGATAAGGTAACCGGGGATATCCGCGTTGGGCGCGCCACCGACACCCGCCATGCTGGCAAACAGTGCCGGCTCGACGCTGGCAGTGGCGTCGATATTCGCCAATACCTGTTGCAGGCTGTAGGCGTTTGCGGTCTTGGCCAGTTTGTCCTCGCCTTTGTCGGAGCGCCAGCTGGAGAACCAGCCGTCTTCATCCTCCGACAGTTCGCGGTCAGCGTCGTAAGTGACGTAGAAGAGGCCTAGTTCGGAATCTTCCTGGTGGATCCGGTAAGCGCCGGTATTCAGTGCATGGGCAACAGTGGCCCAGGCCCGGGTCATAGCCAGGTCCAGCGCGATAAACGGTTCCTTACCCGCCGGCTCCATCACCTGCACCTTGACCTTGCCGCCACCGATGGCCTGCGCCACCAGCGACGCCGCTGCGCCGGAAGATTCCGCCGCCAGCGCATTGGACATTTCGTCAATCATCCAGCCTTCACGTTCGGGACTGGTGGATTGGGCCGGCCAGTTCACCGCAACGCTCGCCGGAGTATCCAGCGGCACAGACAGGTGGCGGACATGAATCTCGGTGGTGTCCGGCTGCACCCCGGATTCCACCTGCAAACGGTACTTGTCCTTGGTCTCCGGGTTTTCGCCAAAGGTCAGCCAGGTGGTTTCCATGGTACCGGCGCCGGCATCGGACATGGCGAGCTGCATGCCGGTGGTACGCAGGAAGTAATGCAGTTGCGGCCAGACTTCATCCGGCGGCTGGTTGACCAGCACCCAGCGACGGTTGCCCAGTTTCTGGATTTTTACCCGATCCAGGCCCACGTTGACCGACAGGGCTTGCGGGCGGGGAACCACAAACTCTCCGCGCTCTACTTCGCCGCTAATCTGAGGCACTTCATAGAGCTCCTCCTGATTTTTGCTCGTAACCCCCGCCGGCATCTGCAGCGGCGGCAGGCTGTCCGCCAGTTGATAGTCGTCACCGCGGTCGCGGAAATATCCGTTTTTGCCAAAGATGCCACAGCCACTGAGGGCAGTAACCGCAACACACAGCACGGCTCCGGCGGTAAATTTTGTCATTATTCGTACCTTGTCGATTCTGTCCCGATCGATGATTTTCCGAGGCGGCAAACTTATTCTGCAACGCCAGAACACGGAGGTTGTCAGAGAACGCCGGCGCTGCGCAGTGCTTCTCGCACCAGCGCGTGGTGTTCTCCCGACAGGGCGGTCAGAGGCAGGCGGATTCCACTATCAATGCGGCCCATTTCTTTCAGCGCCCACTTCACCGGTATGGGGTTGGACTCCACAAACAGCGTTTTGTGCAATATGTCGATGCGCTGGTTGATCGCGCGGGCAGTTTCCCCATCGCCAGCCAGGGCGGCTTCACACATCTGTGCAACAGCAGCCGGCGCTACATTGGCGGTCACACTGATATTACCGTGGCCACCCAACAGCATCAGTTCCACCGCGGTGGCGTCGTCACCGGAGTAAACTGCAAATCCTTCCGGCACTCTTTCCAGCACCTGCCGCGCCCGTTCCAGGTCACCGGTAGCCTCTTTGATACCCACGATATTGCTCACTGTTGCGAGTCGCTGCACGGTTTCCGGCAGCATATCCACCGCGGTGCGGCCCGGCACATTGTAGAGAATCTGGGGAATGTCGACGGCTTTGGCCACCGCTTTGTAATGCTGGTACAGGCCTTCCTGAGTAGGCTTGTTGTAATAGGGCGTGACCAGCAGGCAGGCATCGGCGCCGCAGCGAGCTGCCGTGGCGGAGAGTTCGATGGCTTCCGTGGTGGAGTTTGCGCCGGTGCCGGCAATCACCGGGATACGGCCGGCCACCTGGTCCACCACCCGCCGGATCACCTCCAGGTGTTCATGCACATCGAGAGTCGCCGATTCCCCCGTGGTACCCACGGCCACCAAAGCGCGGGTACCCTGTTCAATGTGCCACTCCACCAGCTCGTGCAGTTTCTCCCAATCGAGGCTGCCATCTGCGTACATGGGTGTAACCAGTGCCACCATACTGCCGGAAATCATTGCAACTCCTTCTCCAGCCGGCTTGAATCCGGCCTGTACCACCAAAAATTGAATGCGGTATGTTACTGACCGTACCTGTTCGATGCCAGCGCAAAAAAATCATCGCGCAGCCGCCAGCGGCCCCGGCCAAAAATTGATCATTTTTTGCGCTTCTTGCGCCGTTTTTTCTCTTTCCGGTAAAAAGGTTCCTCGCCCTCGGGGCGGGTCTTGAAACGGCGGTGCACCCACATGTACTGGGCCGGATTCTCGCGCATGCGCGCTTCCACGAACTGATTCACCAGTACCGCATCCTTCAGTTCGTCCCCCGACGGGATTTCCTCGATCGCTGGAAACACCTTGAGGTGGTAAAACCCTTTTTCTTCCAGGCGGGTGACGGTGTAAGGGATCACTTTCGCACGCCCCACCCGGGCAAAACGCGATGTGCCGGTTACCGTGGCGGTCGGAATCCCGAACAGTGGGGCAAATACCCCCTGCTTGATACCGTAGTCCTGATCCGGCGCATACCAGACCGCACGCCCCTTCTGCAGTGCCCGCAACATACCGCGCACGTCCCGGCGCTGGTACACCTCGGAATCCTCTCCGTGGCGCTCGCGCCCCTTGCGTTGCATATAGTCATACACCGGGTTTTTGTGCGGCCGGTACATGCCGTCCACCGGGTGACTCATGGACATGAACGCAGCACCGATTTCCAGTGTGGTGAAGTGCATTGCCATCATGACCACGCCCTGGCCGCGGTCGTTCGCCTCCTGCAGATATTCCAGCCCTTCAATAGTGAAGCGCCGCCGCAGCCAGCGGCTGGAACGGAACCAGGCCATGCCGGTTTCCATCAACGCAATACCGTTGGAGCTGAAATTGCGCCGCAATAACTGCTCGCGCTTTATCGCGGAAAGTTCAGGGAAGCACAGGGCAAGATTGCGCTCGGCAATGTCGCGCCGACTCTTGGCGAAACGCAGCATCAAACGACCAAGGGCGCGACCAAGGGAAATTTGCCAGCGATAGGGCAACTGGGCGAGGAGGTACCAGAGACCGAACAACATCCAGGTCAGCCAGTAACGCGGGTGCAACAGGGCGGCGCGAAAGTGCGGTTTTTCCATAAAACGAGGGCAACTGCTAGCGGAAACAGATATCCGGTCCACATGGATGACCGGAGGAAAGCGGCGCATTATAGCCGCGCCCGCCCCGTTACTGATACTCACCCCACCCCACTATTGACTCGGCGGCCGTTCGAACTGCCGGTACGATCGACACACCCGCGCATGACCGCGCGGTCTGCACCCGGTAAGCGACGGGCAGCCCAGCTACCCTCAGTGACGAAGCAGCGCGTCCAGCTCATCCACCACTTCACACCAGTCTGAGTCTTCGATAATCGCATCCCGCAAGAACTTGCGCTGGCTGTCACTCCAGAACTCAGCTCTGGCCAACTTTTCTTCCCCCTGCAGATGGTGGCGACCGAGGAAGTCTTCGATGGCAGTGTCGTCGGAGCCCAGACCCAGCTGGGCAAACAGGTCGTTGAGTGTGTGGTGGCCGGTTTCCATAGCGATTCCCCTGTCATGTGTCAGTGTGCGCGAAGCACTACTGATTATAGATAGCGGAAACGGCTGGTGGTCCTTGCGGAACCTTGTATAACAATTCGCAGGACCACAAGCGGGTTAAGTCCCAGCCCCCTATTCAGGGGGCGGGGTTTGGGTTGTCATTGTGGATCGCGGCAATGGCAGCCAGCTGCTCCGCATCCAGATTCAGTTCGGCGCTGCCAATGTTGGTTTTCAACTGCTCCATGGTCGTGGCGCCGATGATATTGGCGGTGACGAACGGCTGTTGGGTAACGAACGCCAGCGCCATCTGCGCGGGATCCAGCCCGAATTCACCAGCGAGCCCCACATACCGTGCCGTCGCTGCCTCGGCGCGAGCGCCGGTGTAGCGCTGAAAGCGCTCGAACAGGGTGAGGCGCGCACCCTCGGGTCTGGCACCATTAAGGTATTTCCCACTCAGAGTACCGAAAGCGAGGGGGGAATAGGCCAGCAGGCCGCACTGCTCGCGAATGGCCATCTCCGCCAGGCCGACCTCAAACGTCCGGTTCAGCAGACTGTAGGGGTTCTGAATGGACGCGACCCGGGGCTTGCTGCCGTGGGCCGCCAGGCGCAGGTAGCGATGCAGTCCCCAAGGGGTCTCGTTGGAGAGACCGATATGACGCACCTTGCCCGCCGCCACCAGTTCCTGTAGCGCAGACAGGGTTTCGCTGATATCCACACCGTCGTCTTCGCCGTGTACGTAACCGAGCTTGCCGAAATAATTCGACTGCCGCTCTGGCCAGTGCACCTGATAGAGGTCGATATAGTCGGTCTTGAGGCGAGCCAGGGAATCGTCGCAGGCCTTGAGAACCTGTTCGCGACTGAGACGCGGGCCGCCGCGGATATGGCTCACGCCGGAATTGCCTTCGCCGCGCCCGGTCACCTTGGTCGCCAGCACCAGCCCCGCGCGATTGCGCCGCTTCTGCAACCAGTTGCCAATAAATTCTTCCGTGCGCCCGTAGGTTTCCGCCTTTGGCGGCACAGGGTACATCTCCGCGCAGTCGATAAAGTTCACCCCGTGGGCGACGGCGTAATCCAGTTGTTCGAAGGCCTCGGCCTCACTGTTCTGCTCACCAAAGGTCATGGTGCCAAGGCAGATCTTGCTGACCTGAAGATCGGTTTTTCCGAGCTTGCGGGTTTCCATGGAATGACTCCTACGGGATCAAAAGTATCGGATTATAAAACGGAAACGCCGGGCAATTGCCCGGCGCTGGTGTTGGCCTGAAGCCAGACGGGTTGGCGGGGCTTACTGGAAGTCCGCTGCCACCAAGGGACTGGTATCGGCATCGTAGTCGATACCGTCTACACCGAAACCAAACAGCTTGAGGAAGTCGTCGCTGTAGCCTTTGTAGTCGGTCAGCTCGAACAGGTTGGCCTCGGTTACTTCCGGCCACAGCTTTTCAATTTTGGCCTGGGTTTCCGCGCGCAGTTCCCTGTCGTCCATACGGAAGCGGTTGACGTCATCGAGGCGAGGGCTGTCGGTGTACAGGCCTTCAGTGTACAGGCGGTAAAGCTGTTCGATACAACCTTCGTGGGTGCCCTCTTCTTTCATCACTTTGTAGACAAGGGAGATGTACAGCGGCATCACCGGGATGGCAGAGCTGGACTGGGTCACCAGAGCTTTCAGTACTGCAACATTGGCGCTGGCGTTGCCGCTGTCGCTGATGGCCTTGGCGGCACGGTCCAGGTCTTCCTTGGCCTTGCCGATGGTGGCGTGGCCGTAGATCGGCCAGGTGAGTTTTTCACCGATGTAGGTATAGGCAACAGTTTTGCAGTCGTCCGCGAGTACACCCGCGTCGCCCAGGGCTTTCATCCACAGTTCCCAGTCTTCACCACCCATCACTTTGACGGTGGCTGCGATTTCTTCCTCGCTCGCCGGGTCAACACTGATATCGGAAATTTCCAGCTTGTCGGTGTTGAGGTTTTTCGCGGTGTAGGACTTGCCGATGGGCTTGAGTACAGAGCTGTACAGTTCGCCGGTTTCCGGATCGGTACGACGGGGAGACGCGAGGCTGTAGATAACCAGGTCTATCTTGCCGAGATCCTGTTTGATCAGGTCAATAGTCTGGGCTTTGATTTCGTTGGAGAAGGCATCGCCGTTAATGCTTTTCGCATACAGACCGGCTTTGTGGGCCTCCTCTTCAAAGGCCACAGAATTGTAGTAGCCGGCAGAAGCGGTGCGCTTGTCGGTGGGCGGCTTCTCAAAGAAAACCCCGACGGTACCGGCACCACAGCCAAAGGCGGCGGTGATACGGGAGGCGAGGCCATAGCCGGTGGAAGCGCCTACAACAAGAACATTTTTCGGACCCTTGTCGATGGCGGGCTGGGACTTGATGTATTCGATCTGCTCGCGCACGTTGGCGGCGCAGCCCTGCGGGTGGGCGTTGGTGCAGATGAATCCGCGAACTTTCGGCTGGATGATCATGCCGGGCTCTCCGTTGGTTTTTCCGAATTGATGGGACCGCTGAAAACCGTAGCGAGCGGGGGGCTGGTGGTGGCCGCCGGAGCGGAGCAACCGGAGCGTACTTCAGTACGTGAGGATTGCGAGCACCGCCGGTCGCCGCCAGGCGCACGCGCAGTAGGTATTCAGTGGTACCAGGGCCGACTGGTCGGCCATAAAGGCGCACATTCTAATGGCGTTTGCGGGCGACTCCCAGAGCGGCAGATCACGCTACGGGATCTTTGCGGCCAGAATATCCTTGCGAGCGGCCAATTTAGCCAATTTCCATCCCCCGCGCGCCCTGAACAAGTGCAAGCTGCACACTTTTTAAGCAATCCAGCCTTGACCAACGTCCCCGACCTCCATCTTTGCCCACCGTGTCAGAGAGACTCTGGCAGCAGTTTTCAGGACAGGTCCAGGCGCCGTACCTTCCATCCAACGCACCATACTTCCGTCACAAAGCAGTCGAATTCATTGGCACACTTCATGCACTTCCTGGAGTGGAGCCGCTATGGAACGCGGCAATTTTCCATCCCAGATAAGGGGTAACCAAAGAGGTAATCACTCATGAAGTACTACTCACGTCATTTCGTAAAACCCGGCGACCTGAACCCGGCACAACGTCTGTTTGGCGGTCAGGCACTGGCGTGGATAGATGAGGAGGCGGCCATTTTCGCAGGGTGCCAGATGGGCACCGCCAATATCGTGACCAAAATGATGTCGGAGATTGATTTCGTCAGCTCCGCGGTATGCGGTGACATCGTGGAGTTTGGTTTTGAGGTAACCGATATAGGGCGGACTTCGCTGACCGTGCACTGCGAAATGCGCAACAAGCAGACCCGGGATCTGATCGTTCGGGTAGAGCGCATTGTGTTTGTGGCGCTGGATGCCGAGGGCAAGCCAACGCCGCACAAGAAAGCCGGGATGACGTTAGAGCAGGCAGCGAACTCTTCCGCCATGGCCAGCAAGCTGGCCAGCTAGAAAAACGCGGCCTGACAGACAGAATCTCTGCGTGAACCCAGGGCCTTAGCGGCTACCAGGCAGTTATAGCCGTGCGCTCGCGCATGAGAATACCCGGGCGTTCTGAACTCGAGGTTCCTAACGCAACAGCAACAAGGGTTGATGGGTACCAAGCAGCATCTTTGCGGTAACACTGCCCAGCAACAGATCCCGCAGCTTGCTGTGACTGAACGCCCCCATCACCGTCAGATCGATCTCGTGTTCGCGCTGGTAGGCAATCAGCGCGTCCACCGTTTTCCCTTGCAGGTTCGCACTGATCACCGTAACACCTCCGTGCCCCAGCGCCTCCGCCCCCTCCGCCAATACGGATTCAGCAGCATCCCCCACGTACACCAGGTGACAGGTAATTCCCTGGAATACCGGACTATGCGCCACCATATCCAGCGCCTTGCGCGCAGACTCACTGCCATCGTAAGCCAGCATCACCGACTGCGGCGCCTTGAACTCCCGGTTTACCACCAAAATCGGCTTGTGCAACGAGCGCACCACCGTCTCCAGCTGCGCCCCCAACCCCTTGTTCGACCCTTCATGCTCCTCACCGCGAATCCCCAGCACCAGCACGCGGATATGATCTTCCAGCTCCACCAACGACTCTGCCAGTGAGCCGTGACGCTGACAGGTCACCACTCGCTCGCCCCCGGCGCGGACCACACGCGCCCGCGCCTGATCCAGCATCTGCCGGCCCTGCTCCAGTAACAGCTTGGAACGCTGCTGCTCCAGCGCCGTCAGTTCCTCCAGTAACTCCTCCTGACTGCCGAGACCAATACTCCCGGTCAGGTCCGCCACCGCTGGGGTAGAGATGCGTTCGATGTTGTGCAGGAGTTTCACCGGGGCGCCGGCACGGCTGGCGATCCAGGCGGCGTAATCACACACGGCGCCGCTGTAGCGGGAACCGTCGATGCAGGTGAGTACGAGGGGGTCTTTCTGTTCGGTCATTATTATTTTCTCTCTGTCGCTATCCAACTTATAAAACTACGAAGAACGAGGTGCTTACGAAGTGAAAGGACAAGGGAGAAGCCGAAATGCTGGATGGAAGCTTTTGAAACCGTCGGCGACAGGGACGTCGCCGACGGAGCATACAGGGATGTACTTGTGCGATTTCAAAAGCTTCCATCCAGTGTTTCGGCGCCACCGAAGCCTGGACGGGGCTCCTGAAAAAAGCTCCGGGCTTTAATGCCCCCCAAGCACTTTCTCAATTTCCTCAGGCTTATCGTGCACCCCAAAGCGGTCGACGATGGTGGAACTCGCCTCGTTCAGACCGATCAGTTCAACCTCGGCACCCTCGCGGCGGAACTTCACCACCGCCTTGTCCAGAGAGTGCACCGCCGACACATCCCAGAAATGCGCCCGGCTCAAATCAATCACCACCTTGTCCAGCGCCTCTTTAAAATCAAACGCCGCAACAAACTTGTCCGCCGAATTGAAGAATACCTGCCCCACCACCTTGTAGGTCCGGCAATTGCTCGCCTCATCCAGCTCCGAGTTCACATACATAAAGTGGCTGACCTTGTTGGCAAAGAACAACGAAGCCAACAGCACACCCACAAATACCCCAAACGCCAGATTATGGGTAAACACTACCACAATCACTGTCGCCAGCATCACCAGATTGGTCGACAGCGGCAGATGCTTCAGATCGCGGATAGATCCCCAGTTGAAAGTCCCGATGGATACCATGATCATCACCGCCACCAGCGCCGCCATCGGGATCACCGCCACCCAATCGCTCAGAAACACCACCAGCGTCAGCAAGCCAGCACCCGCCACCAGCGTGGAAAGACGGCCACGGCCCCCGGATTTCACATTGATCACCGACTGGCCGATCATCGCACAGCCCGCCATACCACCCAGCAGACCCGCACCGATATTCGCAATCCCCTGGCCCTTGCACTCACGGTTCTTGTCGCTGCTGGTATCGGTCAGATCGTCCACAATGGTCGCCGTCATCAGCGACTCCAGCAGCCCCACCACCGCCAGGCCCGCGGAATACGGGAAGATGATCTTCAGGGTTTCAAAATTGAGCGGCACATCTGGCCACAGGAATACCGGCAGCGTATCCGGCAGATCACCCATATCCCCTACCGTGCGTATATTCAGCCCCAGCGCGAGAGAAACCGCGGTCAGCGTCAGAATGCACACCAGCGGCGACGGCAGCAGCTTGCCCACCACCGGCACATAGGGAAACAGATAGATGATACCGAGGCCCGCTGCAGTCATGGCGTACACATGCCAGGTGACATCGGTCAGCTCCGGCAACTGCGCCATAAAGATCAGGATGGCCAGGGCATTCACAAACCCCGTCACCACCGCCCTCGATACAAAACTCATCAGGCTACCCAGCTTGAGATAACCGGCGATGATCTGCAGTACCCCCGTCAACAGCGTCGCCGCCAGCAGGTATTGCAGGCCGTGCTCCTTGACCAGAGTCACCATCAGCAGGGCCATCGCACCGGTCGCGGCGGAGATCATACCGGGACGGCCACCCACAAACGCGATAACCACGGCGATACAGAATGATGCATAGAGACCCACCCGCGGATCCACGCCGGCAATGATGGAGAAGGCGATCGCCTCGGGAATGAGCGCGAGAGCAACCACGAGGCCGGCCAGTACATCGCGGCGAATGTTGCCAAACCAGTCGTTTCTGGTGGACGACAACAGGGTGTTGGAGAACTGCATAATCAGGAGAGCCTGTCTGGGAATTCTGTCTGGATAAAAGTTGCCAGGAAAAATTGTCTGGAAAGTCTTGTTCGAAGCCCTGAATCGGGGGCGCGGATTCTAGCATCTTGAGGGTTCTGGCTAAAGAACAGGCAGGGCGCCTGTTGGGCACGTCGCCGGGCTCCTTTGCCCAACAATCTGAAATGTCGCCAAACTCCCCTTCTGTCCGACTTGCCGTACACCCCCTGCACGGACACTTTTTGCGGACACATCGTCCACTCACCTCAAATTCAGTGGAAATTTATTTTCCTTATTTTTCAAAGAGTTAAATAGCTTTTCCAGGTTGGCACAGCGATTGCGATAAGCCCGCTGCAACGAAAAAAAGGGCAGTGAATCCGGGGTGAATTACTCCTGCGTCACAGTGACAGAACAACACAAACCGATTCGAAGTACCTGGGAACAACATGATCAGAGATACCTCCGGGCAAGACATCCAACTCACCCCGCAGAGTCCGTGGAAGAACAAACGTCTGTTGACCCGCGCCGGTCTTGGTGTTGGCGCAGTGGCATTTGTGGCGTGGGGGCTGATGAGCTGGCAGAGCACCAACGCGGTGGATGCGAGCCTGTCGCTGTCACGGATTAATATCGCCGCGGTGGAGCGCGGAAATCTGGTGCGGGATCTGGTGGTTCAGGGGAAGGTGGTAGCGGCAAACAGCCCCACACTTTTCAGCCCGGCCCAGGGCATTGTGAAATTCGCCGTGAAGGCTGGCGACGGGGTTCAGCGGGGACAATTGCTGGCGGAAGTGGACAGCCCGCAATTACAGAACCAGCTTGCCCAGGAGAGTGCCCTGTTCAACAAGCTGAGCGTGGAGCTGGCGCGGCAAAAAATTCAGGCCAAGCGCCAACGCCTCGAAAACACCCAGAAGGCAGACCTCGCCAAGGTAGATCTCACCGCCGCGCGCCGGGAACTGAAGCGCGCGGAAATTTCCATGGAAAAGCAGATCATTTCACAGCTGGATTTTGAAAAAGCCAGCGATGACCTGGCACGCGCAGAGCTGGAGCACGCTCAGGCGGTGCAGAACGCGGCGCTGGAAAACGAAGCACTGGCGTTCGAAACCCAGACTCTCGAGCTGCAGGTTTCCCAACAGAAGCTGCAGATGGAAGAACTCCAGCGCAAGGTGAATGAACTACAGATCATCTCCCCCGTCAACGGCACCATCGGCAGCCTGTCCACAACGCAACGGGCCGCCGTTGCCGCCAACGCGCCACTGCTTACCGTCGTCGACCTCACCAGCTTCGAACTGGAAGCCGCCGTACCAGAGAACTACGCCGACGACCTGGGCCTCGCCATGGCGGTAGAAATCAATATGGGCGGCAAACATCTTCCCGGTGAAATCACCGCAATCGCGCCGGAAGTCATCGACAACCAGGTGACCGCGCGGGTGCGCTTTACCGGCGAACAACCGGCCAACCTGCGCCAGAACCTCCGTCTCACCGCCCGTGTACTGCTGGAAAATCGCAGCGACGTGATACTGGTCAAGCGCGGCGCTTTCCTCGATCAGAGTGGCGGCCGTTTCGCGTGGAAACTGAACGACCAGAGCCAGGCAGTGAAAGTGCCTATCACCATCGGCGCACTGGGTCTGAACCAGGTGGAGATTGTTTCCGGCCTGCAAGTCGGCGATCAGATTATCACCTCGTCGGCAGAAGAGTTGGACAAGGCGCAGCTGGTAGCGCTGAAAGACTAATGCATTGTAGGAGCCTGCTTGCAGGCTCCTACTGAAACGAACTTTTAAAACAAATACGAAGACAAGGAAATCCACCATGTTGAAAATGCACAACGTCCGTAAAAGCTATCGCACCGACACCATCGAAACCCACGCGCTTAGGGATTTCAGCCTGGAAGTGAACGAGGGAGAGTTCGTCTCCGTTACCGGCCCCAGCGGCTCCGGCAAAACCACCTTTCTGAATATCGCCGGCCTGCTGGAAACCCCAACCGGTGGCCAGTATCTGCTGGATGGACAGGAAGTGGGTGGACTTTCCGACCGCGAGCGTTCCCGCCTGCGCAACGAGAAAATCGGCTTTATTTTCCAGGGCTTTAACCTGATCCCCGACCTCAACCTGTTCGACAACATCGACGTGCCGCTACGCTATCGCGGCTTCAACGCCAAGGAGCGTCGCCGCCGTATCGAAAAATCCCTCGAACAAGTTGGCCTCTCCGCCCGTGCCAAGCACCTGCCCGCTCAACTGTCCGGCGGTCAGCAGCAACGCGTCGCCATCGCCCGCGCACTGGCCGGCGAACCCCGTTTTCTGCTCGCGGACGAACCCACCGGGAACCTGGACTCCCTGATGGCCCGCCAGGTGATGGAACTGCTGGAATTCATCAACGAATGGGGCACCACCATCATCATGGTCACCCACGATCCGGATCTCGCGCGCCGCGCGCAGCGCAATATCCAGATCGTCGACGGCCAGGTCTCTGATCTGCGCCAGACAATCGCACAACCCGAAGCTGCCACTGCATAAGCTGAACAAAAAAAGGAAACCGAAATGATCGGCTACTACATCAGTCTCGCGCTGCGCAGTCTGCGGGGGACGCCTATTTTGAGCACTCTTATGATCGCCGCCATCGCTGTCGGCGTCGGCGCCTGCATGACCGTGCTCACCCTTAACTACATGATGTCCCAAAACGCCCTCGCGGCGAAGGACGATGTACTCTACGCGGTACAATTAGACAGCTGGGATCCGAATCAGGGCTATACACGCAGCAACAATGAAATCCCATATCAGCTGACCTATCAGGATGTCACCGCGTTGCTGCGCTCAGATATCCCGACGCGACAGGTAGCCATGCACCGCTTTGGCTTCACCGTTACCATGGAAGACTCCGACGTACGGCCATTTGTCGCCGAGACACGGGTAACCACCCGCGATTTTTTCGCCATGTTTGATGTCCCCATGCTGTACGGAAACACCTGGAATCAGGAAGCAGACAGCGCACCGGTACAGACCGTTATCCTGAGCAAAGCGATCAACGAAAAACTTTTCGGTGGCGAAGACAGTGTTGGCAGAAGCGTACAGCTCAACGGCGAGCCCTTTACGGTTGCCGGTGTGATGGATTACTGGAATCCGTCGCCCAAGGTATACGATCTGAACAACAGTCCGTTTAGTGATTCCGAAGAAATATATATACCCTTCGGCCTACACCGGAAGTTCGAGATTTACAGCTGGGGTAACAATAACGGCTGGAACAGCCCGGATTCCGGAATCGAAGGTTACGAAGGACATCTGCTTGGAGAGAGCGTTTGGATACAGTTCTGGGTTGAGCTCGACAACAACACACAAAAGCAGGAATACGAAAACTTTCTCACCGGCTATATCCAGCAACAGAAAGAACAGGGCCGCTTCCAGCGCCCGCTAAAGTTTGCCCTCACACGCCCGTCCGAGTGGCTGGTACTGAATGAAGTATTACGGGATGACAATCGCGTGCTGGGATGGCTGTCCCTCGCCTTCTTGCTTGTCTGCATAGTGAATGCTGTAGCACTGCTGCTCGCCAAATTCCTGCGCAAGGCTCCCGAGGCCGGTGTACGCCGTGCACTGGGCGCCGGCCGCAATGCCATTTTCACCCAGCATCTGATCGAAAGCAGCTGTATCGGTGTTCTGGGCGGCCTGATCGGCATTGGCTTCGCGCTGCTGGGCTTGACCGGTATCCGCATGCTGTCCATGGGCCACATCGATCAGATCGCCTCCATGGACTGGCTGATGATGCTCACCGCAGTAGGCCTCGCGATTCTCGCCAGCCTGCTCGCCGGCCTGTACCCGGCCTGGCGCATCAGCCGCACCAATCCATCTGTCTACCTGAAAACCCAGTGAGCCGGAGTAGAAACGACCATGTTTGAATTGAAACCCATGTTGTCCGCCCTCTGGCGCAACAAAGTATCAGCGCTGCTGATCGCTCTGCAGCTGGCCCTGACCCTGGCCATAGTCAGCAATGCCACCGTCATCGTAAAAGACCGCCTCGCCAATATGGCGCGCCCAACCGGTATGGATGTGGATAACATCATTGCCGTCACCTTTATGCCGGTGCCCAATGACTACGATATGGCGGGCGCAGTGCGCGCCGACCTGGACATGATGCGCTCCATGCCCGGGGTGGTGGATGCCTCTGTCACCAACCAGATCCCGGTATCCGGATCAGGTTCTGCAAGCAGCTTTTATCTGGAGCCCAACGCCCAGATTGGCGATATAGACGGTAATTATTACGAAACGGATCCGCACTTCATCAACGCACTAGGATTGAATCTGATCGCAGGACGCAACTTCCGCGAAGACGAAATGCACGTGGTGGGCGCCAACGAAAACTTCGATGGCAGTGTCATTATCGTTACCCAGCAGTTCGCCGACACCGCCTTTCCTGAAGGCGACGCCCTGGGCAAATTTCTGTATTACGGCAATAAGAGCACCCCCATGGAGATCATCGGTATCGTCGAGCGTCACCTGGGTGCCTGGCCCAGCTGGTCTCTGGCCGGCAATGTGGTGTTCCATCCGTTACTGGTAGCAGGCAACCACAAACGCTATCTGGTCCGTACCCAACCCGGCCATCGAGATACCATCTTCAAACAGCTGGAAGACAAACTCGCGGAGCGGGATCCGCAGCGGGTCATCCACCTGGAAACCCTTGCCGAAAACCTCGCATCTACCTACGTAAGCGACAACATCATGGTCAAGGTGCTTTCTCTCGTAATGACCCTGCTGACGTTTATCGTCGCCCTGGGTATCGTTGGTCTCACCATTTTCTGGATCAATCAGCGCGCCAAACAGATCGGTGTGCGACGCGCCCTGGGCGCCACCCGCGCCAATATCAGTCGCTATTTTCTGGTAGAGAACTCCATAATCGCCGCTACCGGGCTGATATTGGGTACCGCAGCTGCACTGATTATAAACCGCCTGATGGTGAGCGAGTTTTCTCAACCGGCACTGTCGCTTTCGATGCTAGCGGTGTGTGCGGTAATATTGCTCACTGTCAGCCTTACTGCGGCATTGATGCCGGCCATGCGTGCTGCCAATATATCGCCCGCAATGGCGACGCGAAGTGTATAAATTTTCCAGCACGATAGTAGGAGCCAGCCTGCTGGCGAACAGGAATCTGCACGTAATTCCGTTCGCCAGCAGGCTGGCTCCTACAATTCAGTGCCAGTCACTCAGGGAGACACGGACTTGGATAAGGTCCTGATCATCGACGACAACACCGGCATCATCTCCGCGCTCTCCCTGCTGTTGTCCCTGCACGATATTCAGACTCTTTCCGCCATTACCCCTCAGGCGGGACTGCAGCTACTGCGGGAAAATCCGGATATTGGCCTCGTCATCCAGGATATGAACTTCACCGCCGATACTACCTCTGGTGAAGAGGGCCGCGCCCTGTTTTTTGCGCTGCGCGAGCTGCAACCGGATATTCCCGTCATCCTGCTTACCGCCTGGACTCAGCTGGAAATGGCCGTGGAGCTGGTCAAGGCTGGTGCCGCCGATTACGTCGGCAAACCCTGGGATGACAATAAACTGATCGCCACCATCAAAAACCTGCTGGAGCTGCACGATCTGCAACAGCAGCAGCGTCAAACCCAAAGTCGCGCACAGCAGGCGCGTGAACAACTGCGGCAACAATTCGATCTGCAGGATATTGTTTATCGCAGCCATAGTATCCACACACTACTGGAAGTGGCCACTCAGGTCGCTCACTCGGATGTACCTGTACTGATCACTGGCCCCAACGGTGCCGGCAAAGAAAAGATCGCCGATATTGTGCAGGCGAATTCTGCCGTGAAAGATGGCCCCTACATCAAAGTCAACGTAGGTGCTCTGCCGGAAGATCTGATGGAAGCCGAGCTTTTCGGTGCGGAGGCCGGTGCCTACACCGGCGCCGGCAACAAGGTACGCCGGGGCCGATTCGAAGCCGCGGATGGTGGCACGTTGTTTCTCGACGAAATCGGTGAGCTCTCCGCTACCGGCCAGGTGAAACTGCTGCGAGTGCTTCAGACCGGTGAATTCCAGCGCCTAGGTAGCAGCGAGACTCGCAGGGTGCGTGTACGAGTGATCAGTGCGACCAACAGCAATCTGCAGCAGATGATCCACGACGGCAGCTTCCGTCAGGATCTTTTCTACCGCCTTAACGTCATTGAATTGAAACTACCTCCGCTCCATGAACGGCCGGAAGATATCCTTCCGCTGGCTCGCGACTTCCTCACACGCAGTGGGAAACAGCTGGGGCCACAGGCCCAGCAGAGCCTGATGCGTTACAGCTGGCCCGGCAATGTGCGCGAACTACACAATGTGATGCAACGGGCCGCAGTACTGACTCGCGGCGACACCATCGAAGAAAGCACCCTCGCGCTACCGGAAGACACTCAGCTCAAAGTACCGGAACACAGCTTCGAACCCAGTCGCGAACTGCTGGAGCAGACTCTTATCAGTTGCAACGGCATTATTGCGCAGGCGGCGCGCGAGCTCGGCCTGAGTCGACAGGCGCTGTATCGGCGCCTGGACAAATACGGGATTCCCTACTGATGCCCGGGATGGCAAACCTGAATTTCTCGATCGAAGGAAAACTGTTTGCGGCAGTACTTCTTGCCGTAGCACTGGGGACCGGCATTCCTTTCGGCCTGCTATACCTCGGCGCCCAGCCAATTCTCGCGTGGAGTGCCGGCCTGCTATTGGCCCTGACAGTTGCCACCCTGTTGCTGCGCCCTCTCACCCGCAACCTCAATCGCGCGTTGCAAAGCCTCGAAGGCGGGCTGCTGAATTTCCGTGACGGTGATTTTTCCATCTCCCTGGCCCTAAGCCGTGAAGACCAGCTTGGACAGTTGGCCAGGCTTTATAACGAAGTGGGCGAAATACTTCGGCGGGAACGAGCGCATATTCATCAACGGGAACTGCTACTGGATACCGTCATCCAAAGCTCGCCACTGGCTCTGCTGCTGGTCGACCAGAGTGAACATATCATCTACGCCAATACCAGTGCCCGCCACCTGCTGCACAATGGCAAGCCGCTACAGGGGCACCAACTGGAACAGATTCTTCCTCTCTGCCCAGCGGAACTGGCTCGGGCCATCGAACAGCAATACGATGGACTGATCAGCTACCTCAGTGACGAGAGCACCCACACCCTGCATATCAGCAATAGTCTTTTTGTGCTGAATTCGCAAAAACATCGCTTGATTCTCCTGCGGGAGATGACCCGCGAACTGACCCGGGCAGAGGTACAGGTGTGGAAGAAAGTGATCCGGCTGATCAGCCATGAATTGAACAACTCTCTCGCACCTATTTCATCGATGGCTCACAGTGGCAAGCTCCTTTCTGAAAAGCTGGAGTCTGAGCAACTTGCCGGGGTATTCGATGTGATCGCCGAGCGCTGTCGCCGCCTGACAGATTTCACCCAGGGCTACGCGCGCTTTGCAAAATTACCACCACCGAATTGCGAAACCGTACCCTGGTCCAAACTCATTGCCGGTATCCAACCGCTACACCCGTTCAAATTGGTCGGTACACTGCCTGAACGCCCCGGATATTTCGACCCCGCGCAGGTAGAGCAGGCACTGCTAAACCTGTTGAAAAATGCCGCGGAATCTGGCGGCAATGAAAATGAAATAACACTGCAAATTGAAACCGATTTCCACGGACAACTGATCAGCGTGTGCGATCGGGGACCGGGAATGACCGACAACATTCTGCGGCAGGCGCTTTTGCCCTTTTTCTCGACCAAACCTCAAGGTGTTGGACTTGGACTGGCCTTGTGTAAGGAAATCATTGATGCACATGGCGGTCATATCCGGCTACACAATCGGTCCGGAGGCGGCTTACAGGTAAATCTCTGGCTTCCATGGCCGCAGACTGATTGAGCCAATCCCCAAGCCGCTCACCGCGGTATTTTCTGCTGAATTACCGACTCCACCTGAATAAAAACCTTATTTTTCCATTTCACCCCAATAAAGGCGGGGTATTCATTACGTGACTTTCATCCCCAATCGTTACGTTTCTTGGTGACAACATATAGTCCACCGTTATGGGCCAAGGATGGCTTACGGAAGCATTACTACCCGTCGAGACAAGCTCCTTTGCCTGATCGCAAAAATCAGAATGAAAAATGAGGAGTACCATGAAAAATCCCACGCGTTTTTTTGCTGCCGGTGTATTTATGCTCGGTATTGCACTGACCAATGTACACGCGGCCGACAGGCCGCAACAGGGAGGGGCCCTGGACCTTGCTATCGCAAATGAAGACAGGCTGATCGAAATGTTGAAGCGCTCCGGGCGCATCGACGAAAACGCATCCTTTCCCGAAGCGGAAGCCGCCCTGCGCAGTTACCTGAAGGAACGCGCAGCGCAGGCCGCGCAACGCGGAGGCAACCTGGCTAGCCCGGATTCCCGGGTACTCGCCAACGCCTACGGCAACAAGCTGCAGCACTCCCTGCAGAACGGTAACGGCAATAAGCTCGGCCAGGGAAAAAAGCAGATTCCCGCCCCCTTATCGCCAGAAATCTACAGCGGAAGCAGCAAAACCGCCCGGGTGCTGGCCATCCTGATGGAATTCCCTGACTTCCCACACAACAGTATCCAGCCCGGCGAGAGCGACATGTACTACGCCGACTACACACCGGAACACTACAGCGACCTGCTGTTTTCCGAAGATGGCTTTGCCGGCCCCGGCGGTGAAACTCTGTTGTCGATGCAACAGTTTTACTGGCAGCAGTCCGGTAACAGCTACAGTGTCGAGGGTGCAGTAGCCGGCTGGTATATGGCCAGTGAAAATGCCGCATTCTATGGCAACAATACAGACGGCGATGCCCGAGCCCTTGTCCGCGAAGCACTGCTCGCCGCCGCCAACGACCCCAGCATAAACCTCTCGGACTTCGACCTTGAAGACCGCTACGACCTCGACGGAGACGGCGACTACTGGGAAGCCGACGGTCTCATCGACCACGTGATGATCTTTCACTCCTCCGTCGGTGAAGAAGCCGGTGGCGGCCAACTGGGTGAGGATGCGATCTGGGCCCATCGCTGGGACCTGGGCGGGGTTTTCCCGCTGTCCGGCACCAGCGCCTCAGTGGGTTACTGGGGAGGTGTTATGGCGGCCTACGACTACACCGTTCAGCCTATCGATGCGGCGGCCGGCGTCGTCAGCCATGAATACGGCCACGACCTGGGACTTCCCGACGAATACGACACCCAATACACCGGTCGTGGAGAGCCCGTCTCCTACTGGTCGGTTATGTCCAGTGGCAGCTGGGGAGGTGTTATCCCGGGGTCTGAACCCACCGGTTTTTCCGCCTGGGCGAAAGAGTTTCTGCAGTCCAGTATGGGCGGCAACTGGCTGCACGGCGCCACAATTGCCCTCGAAGACATCTCCGCTGAAGGTGTAGAAGCACTACTCGATCAGGCCGTCAGCAAAGGCACCAATAACGATGCCCTGCGTATCGACCTGCCGCAGAAGAAAAAGGTGCTTACCATCCCCACCAGCGGCGACTACGCCTACTACAGCGGCAGTGGCGACGGCCTGAACAATTACATGCTGGTCCCCGTAGACCTGAGTGGTGCAACCAGCGCGAAAGTCAGTTTCAAGGCCTGGTACGATATCGAAACCGACTGGGACTACGCCTATATCGCTGTGTATAGCGCAGCGGGGCTCGTCCCCATCGAGGGTAATATCAGCACCACCACCGACCCTTACGGACAGAATCCCGGCTTCGGGATTACCGGCGCCTCCAGTGGTTGGGTAGATGCGGAGTTCGATCTCAGCGCCTATGCCGGACAGCAGTTTTTCCTGGTGTTCTACTACTGGACCGATGGCTACGTCTCCAACCCCGGGTTTTTCGCCGACGATATTCAGGTAAGTGCCGACGAAACGGTGCTGTGGACAGACGACGCTGAGACCGCCGGAACTTTCAGTCTCACCGGGTTTACCCGCAATATGGGTTTTTCACTGCACGACCACTATTACCTGCTCGAATGGCGCACGCACAGTGGCGTAGACCAGGGCCTCGCACATATCAATGTGGCAGGGGAACTACTGGAGTTTAACGAGGGGCTGATCATCTGGTATGCCGATTCCGCCTATAGCGACAACTGGGTTGGCATTCACCCCGGTAACGGCTTCCTCGGCGTGGTCGACGCGGACCAGCATGTGAATACCTGGAACGATCACTCTGCCGCATCAACTCGCTACCAGGTGCACGACGCAGCGTTCAGTATCGACAAGGCCAACAAGGAAACGCTCGATCTTTTGATCAGTAACAACCTGCTGCTACGGGACAACTTTACCGCGCGCAACCCGTTGTTTAACGACAGTGCGGACTATAGCAACAGCGTGATTCCTGATGCCGGTCGGGCAATATCAAGCTACGGTCTGAAGGTTCGGGTGGTCTCCCAAAGCGATGACAAGTCCGTTGGTAAAGTATTGCTGTACCGATAAAGACCGCGATAGATATCCAACCAGGCAATAAAGAAAGGGCGGCAATTTGCCGCCCTTTTCAATTCGGTATCCGTTTACTGCGCTGGCAATATCTATATCGCCAGCGACTGACAACGCAGCCCTTCGCTGTATATCCAGCAACGGCCATTTTCCGGACAAGGCGCATCCATCTCCATCATCTCAGAACCCGCGGGACATTGTGGCATACGACCTGCAGTACACCATGCTCCCGTATCGAGCTGGTAACACACTGCATCATCCATCAGGCAGTTACCAGCAGTCGTTACCTGGATATCGTCCGACAAACAATTGCGGGGAAAGGCGGGAACCAGGTTGGCGGGAAGCCGCGCCTGGTAATAGGTGGTCGGTGCACCGGTCAAATCACACCAGAAGCCGTCAAAGCATCTGATATTTTCGATATTGCTGGCGGTACCCGCGCAACCGGCAAAAAAAACGGTTGCGAACAGGGCGGACAGGCGCATTTTCATCTCACTTCCTCTGTGAACACCAGTGGGCTTCCCTGCCCATTCCCTGTACTTTTCAAGTGGAAAGCCGACGGCTTATTTCTCGTACACGATACAGCGGCGACCGCCGCTGATTTCATAGCACTGGGCGGTAGCAGGACAGATAGATCCGGGAGCCAGCTCTTCAGCATCTCCCGGGCAACCGCCGTAGTTGGTCTTCTGCTCAGCCACCGGCTGTCGGGGAATGGGAGCACTGTTAGGGTAGACCACCTGATCGCGCACGCTACTGGTACCACAGGCCGAAAGTAGCGTTGCCGCCACCAGCAGGGAAAGAAGAATCACTCGTTCGCGCATATAGCCTCCTTCATAACGCGATCCATTGATCGATGCGGCTGTCAGTACACCCGCATTATTGGGAAAAACCAGCAGGCTGAGCCCTCTCCCGGACTTTCCATATTGGTCGAACAGCGCGGACTGGCCACTGGGGGCGCAGCCGCTGCGGGCAGGAAGTTATCCACTTCGGCAAAGTCCACGCTGTCATGCCTTTCGCTCGTATTGAAAAAAAACGGATCGTAACTGTTTTCGTCTTCATAGGGCACGAAAATACAACCTTGTATGCACAGCGCGGCACCCGTTGCCACTACTGCAATCCCTGTGCGAATCATGGCTCAACTACCTCACAATATCCTCACCACGTCCAGCGGCACTTGGCGCGGAATTACCCGGCAGGGAATATCCGCGCCTGCCACCTGGCAACTCCTGGCAACTTGTCAGCTACCACTATTCTGAGTTTAGCGCTCGCGACGTGTTCGGCGTCGCAGCTCACTATTTAACCAAAATTAAATACGCGTTTTTCCACAGCAACATTATTCTCGCGACAGGTTTTAGAAAACCGGCGCGCCGCTGCACTTCTGAGGTTGCTAACTACGATCAAGCCAGTTTCCTTCGAACATAAAAAAACGCCGATGGGAAAGCCCATCGGCGTTTTTTCACATGCCGTTAACCAGCCGGAGCCAGACAAGGGACAAACACCCCCGTCGGCAACCGCCCAGAAAAATTACAGCAACAGTCGGCGCACGTCGGCGAGAACGTCGGCCAGGTAAGTCAGGAAGCGACCGGCATCACCACCGTTTACCGCGCGGTGATCATAGGACAGCGCCAGCGGCAACATCTGCCGCGGCACAAATTCCTTGCCGTTCCACTCCGGACGCACTGCCAGTTTGGAAACACCGAGGATACCCACTTCCGGCGCATTGACGATCGGGGTAAAACCGGTACCACCGATGGCGCCGAGGCTGGAGATGGTGAAGCAGGCACCCTGCATATCGCGGGGCTTCAACTTGCCATCACGGGCAGCAATGGCCATTGCCGTCGCTTCTTCTGCCAGCTCGTACAGGCCTTTCTTGTCCACATCGCGGATCACCGGAACCATCAGGCCTTTTGGCGTATCTACCGCCATACCGATGTGTACGTAGTCCTTGTGCACAATGTGCTCGCCGTCGTTGTGCAGAGACACGTTGAAGCTCGGCACTTCGCGCAGGGCCGCAGCCGCGGCTTTCAGCAGGAAGGGCACCGGAGTGAGTTTCACGCCGCGCTTTTCCGCTTCCGCTTTCATGGACTTGCGGAATTCTTCCAGCTCGGTGATATCCGCGTCGTCGAACTGGGTAACGTGAGGTACGTTCAGCCAGTTGCGCGACATATTGGCCGCGGTGAGCTTGTGGATCTTGGTCATCGGCTCGGTGCGCACCGGGCCGAACTGGCTGAAGTCGATTTCCGGCATCGGCGCTATGCCGATGCCGCCACCAACACCACCTGCAGCACCGCTTTCGGCCTTCTTCACCTGCTCCTTGATGTAGGCGTTCAGGTCGTCCTTGGTAACACGGCTGCGCGGGCCGGTGGGCTTGACCTTGTTCAGGGTTACACCCAGCTCGCGGGCCAGTTTGCGCACAGCAGGACCGGCGTAAACTTCTGCGGACGGACTGTGATCGCGCTCTACATGCGGGTCTCGTTTAGGCGCTTCCTGGGGCGCTTCTACTTCACTCACTGGAGTCGCAGCGGCAGCAGGAACCGGCGCAGGTGCGGCTGCAGCCGGTGCCGGCGCAGCACCACCAGCGGAAACGGTCTTGATCACACCAATCACGTCGCCGGTGGATACCTTGTCACCTTCCTTTACGGAAATGGAAACAATGGTGCCGGCGGCGGAAGACGGAACGTCCATAGAGGCCTTGTCGCCTTCCACCACGATCAGGGCGTCGCCCTCTTCCACAGAGTCCCCAGCGGAAACAGAAATCTCAATCACGTCCACCGCATCGGCGCCACCGAGATCGGGCACCCGGATTTCCTCTTCCCGCTCTTCGCCGGCAGCAGCGGCCACCGCTGCAGGAGCTGCTTCGACAACCGGTGCCGGTGCGGACGCCTCTGCCGGGGCAGGAGCAGCTTCTTCTGCAGTTTCAGCAGCGGCTTCGGTTTCCATTTCGCCGATGACATCCCCTTCGGAAACCTTGTCACCTTCCTTCACGGAGATGCTCAGGATCTTGCCCGCGAAGGGCGCGGGAACGTCCATGGAGGCCTTGTCGCCCTCCACTACAATCAGTGCGTCCTCTTCCGCTACCATGTCCCCCACGGCAACGGCAATTTCAATTACATCGACCTGATCGGCGCCGCCGAGATCGGGCACTTTAATGACTTGTTTTGCCATATCTCTATTCCTTTTCAGCGGGCCTTAAACCAGACGCGGATTGACTTTTTCCGGGTCGATATTCAGCTTCTTGATGGCTTCTGCCACTTCGGAAGCTTCAATCACACCCTGCTTCGCCAGGCCGGTCAGCGCGGCAATGGTCACGTAGTTGCGGTTCACTTCGAAGAAGCGGCGCAGCTGTTCGCGGCTGTCGGAGCGGCCAAAACCGTCGGTGCCCAGGGCAATCACGTCGCCATCGATAAACTCGCGCAGCGGCTCGACGTAGGCGCGAATGTAGTCGGTGGAAATCACCACCGGCGTGTCGTTGCCTTCGAACTGCTCGCTAACCCATGCTTTGCGCGGTGTTTCGGTGGGGTGCAGCATGTTCCAGCGCGCCACGTCCTGGGCTTCGCGGGAAGCTTCGGTGGCGGAGGTCAGGTTCCACACGTCGGAGGTCACACCGAACTGATCGGCGAGGATATCCGCCGCCGCGAGCACTTCGCGCAGGATGGAGCCTGCGCCCACCAGCTGAACGTGCTTCTTCGCCGCTTTGCCCTTGCCGGGCTTGCGGGAGTTATTGTCCAGCTTGTAGATACCGCGGATGATGCCTTCTTCCACGCCCTGCGGCATTTCCGGCTGCAGGTAGTTTTCGTTTTCGATGGTGACGTAGTAGAAGAGGTTCTTCTGCTCTTCATACATCTCCTTCAGACCGTGGCGCATGATTACCGCCAGGTCGTAACCGTAGGCCGGGTCGTAGCTCTTACAGTTCGGGATGGTGCCAGACAGTACCAGGCTGTGGCCGTCCTGGTGCTGCAGACCTTCACCGTTCAGGGTGGTACGGCCAGCGGTGGCACCGATCAGGAAGCCGCGCGCCTGCATGTCGCCCGCCGCCCAGGCGAGATCGCCGATGCGCTGGAAGCCAAACATGGAGTAGTAGATGTAGAACGGCACCATCGGCACGCCGTGGTTGCTGTAGGCGGTGGCCAGAGCCATCCACGCGGACATGGCGCCGGCTTCGTTAATGCCTTCTTCCAGCACCTGGCCTTTTTTGTCTTCCTTGTAATACATGATCTGGCCGTGGTCGACCGGGGTGTATTTCTGACCCTGTGAGGAGTAGATACCCAGCTGACGGAACAGACCTTCCATACCGAAGGTACGGGCTTCGTCCGGTACGATGGGCGCAACGTTTTTGCCCATGTTCTTGTCTTTCACCAGCACCGACAGTGCGCGTACAAACGCCATGGTGGTGGAGATTTCGCGGTCGCCGGAGCCTTTGGTCAGTGCGCTGAAGGCGTCCAGTTCCGGGATTTCCAGCTTGGCCACTTCCGTGCTGCGCGACGGTACCGGGCCACCCAGTGCCTTGCGACGCTCGGCCATGTACTTCATTTCCGGGCTGTCTGGCGCCGGACGGTAATACGGAACCTCTTCGATTTCCTTGTCGGTAATCGGGATGGCGAAGCGGTCGCGGAAGCGCTTCAGCGCTTCGGTGTCCATCTTCTTCACGTTGTGGGTATCCATCGCCGCTTCACCGGCAGCACCCAGGCCGTAACCTTTTACGGTTTGCGCCAGGATCACGGTGGGCTTGCCTTTGCTCGCCATGGCTTCGGCGTAAGCCGCGTACACCTTGTACGGGTCGTGGCCGCCACGGTTGAGCTTCATGATTTCTTCATCGGAGAAGTCTTTGACCATCTCCTCGAGCTCCGGGTATTTACCGAAGAAGTGCTCGCGGGTGTAGGCGCCACCGTTGGCCTTGAAATTCTGCATCTCGCCATCGACGGTTTCGTCCATGACTTTCTGCAGCAGGCCCTTTTCGTCTTTCTCGAACAGCGGGTCCCACAGACGGCCCCACAGGACCTTGATCACGTTCCAGCCGGCACCGCGGAATACGCCTTCCAGCTCCTGAACAATTTTGCCGTTACCGCGCACCGGGCCATCCAGGCGCTGCAGGTTACAGTTGACCACGAATACCAGGTTTTCCAGCTTCTCGCGGCCCGCCAGGGCGATAGCGCCGAGGGATTCCGGCTCGTCACACTCACCGTCACCGAGGAACGCCCACACCTTGCGGTCGCCGCGCGGAGACAGGTCGCGGGCAGACAGGTAGCGCATGATGTGCGCCTGGTAGATCGCCTGGATCGGACCCAGGCCCATGGAAACGGTGGGGAACTGCCAGTATTCCGGCATCAGCCAGGGGTGCGGGTAAGAAGACAGACCCTTGCCGTTTACTTCGCGGCGGAAGTTGTCCAGCTGCTCTTCATCGAAGCGGCCTTCCAGGTAAGAACGGGCGTAGATGCCCGGCGCGCTGTGGCCCTGGAAGAAAATCAGGTCGCCGCGCTCTTCGCCTTCGTTGCCGCGGAAGAAGTAGTTGAAGGCAACGTCGTACAGGGTCGCAGCGGACGAGAAGCTGGCGATATGACCGCCGAGGCTGTCGCTGTTGGAGTTGGCACGCACCACCATGGCGAGCGCGTTCCAGCGGATCAGAGAGCGGATTCGACGCTCCATGAACAGGTCACCCGGCATACGCTTTTCCGCTTCCTGCGGAATGGTATTACGGTACGGGGTGGTGATGGCAGCCGGCAGCTGTACGCCGGTATTGGTGGCGCGGTCGGACAGCTGCTTAATCAGGAACGCAGCGCGTTCCTTGCCGCTGTGGCGGATAACCGCCTGTAGTGCGTCCAGCCATTCCTGCGTTTCCTGAATGTCAGTTTCTTCGTGCATCAAATGCTCCTCGGCGAAAGTACGACGTCGAGTCGGTGTTTTTTTATGGTCAGAATTTTGCTGCGCAACAGTACCCCATCCATGGGCATTTACACCCATGCTGATACCGCAGTCGCCAATTCACCACCCCAATTGGCAGAAAAGCGGCGTTCACTGATCAGCATTTCAGCACTGGCAAGTGAAGACTGAAGGACTGTGCGACCTGAATACCGCCGGTCGGGACTCTCTATCGGCAGAGGCTCCCTGAACCGGCTCGACATGAATTCGGCATTGAATTCGATAGTGCATACGGGGCCTGTCAAATGCAATACGGACCGGAATCGGTACCAAGACCGATATCGCTGTCCTCAATTAACGGCCCTGAGTAAGCAAGCGGAGGCGATTGTAGTATTACTACAAACGATTTACCAGATAGGACGATTAGTAACAAATAAAACCAAATTCCAAAACAATTAGTTTTCACAAACCGGCTTATGCGGATAATTTTGCCGCGTAAGCGAGAAATTCTATTACAAAATAGAGTCCAGAAATCCTTTTTCAGTCACGCCCGTACCAACTCCTGCGCTTTTCGACGGACAGTCGGTTCCAGCGCCAGTGGATTCCCCGTTTACCGCAAATACCCTACAACTGCACCGTTGAGACCTGCTCCGCGTACACCAGATACCGCAGGGGGCCGCCGGTATCTACGGCACCAAAGGGATAACAGGTCACCAGTATCAACCCGGGAGCACTGCCAACATGGCCGAAATCCGGCAGTGATCCAGTGCGACTGTCGACCACCCGTGTCGCTGTCACCAGGTAACTGCGCCAGCCGCCGTCACTGCCTTGCAACGCCACCGGCGCACCGGCGGTCAGCCGCTCCAGTCCCCGAAAATGGGTGTCCCTGTGGGCGGCAATGACCTTGACCGGCGCCCGCGAGCCATCCCCCGGTAACATAGCGGTTGATTCATACATCCCCGGTCCAAAGGCAAGCGCCTGACCACTGGTGCCCTGCAGTACTACCAGGGGCTTGTCATCGCCGAGTTTCAACTGAGCCACCGGCCAGGTATCCGCCCAGGGCCAGGGTTTGTGAATGTCACCACTGCTGAGCTGACGCTGCCACGAATCGCTGATCAGGTACTGCGCCAACTCCGCTTTCACCAACAGCCAGGTTCCACTGGTCAGCTGCCAGATGCCCGCACAGATCAGCAGCAGGGAAAGAAAGTGCAAAAATTTTTCCCGTTTATTCACCGCTACGCATCCCGCAAATGGCCCGCAGACGAGGAAAGGTGGAACGCAGCACCCGGAGCAATCCCCCCAGACACAACAGGATGGCGGCCATCAACCACTGTCCGTAAATGCCATTGGCGGTCGCGGGATAGGTAAACCGCTGCTGTACCTGCCCATGCGCCACCGCATTCGGCACCGGGTGGGATTTGAGGGCGGCAGAGGTCGGGCGCACCGGTGCCTGCTCCACGGCGACGAAACTGGTGTAGGGACTGGCCAGTTGATACTCCAGCGCCAGCTTCAGTATCTGCTGGCGCAGTGGGTCTTCGTCTTCCGGATCTATCACGTGACCGCGCTCGCGCTGCTCATCCCTGAGTGCAGCGATTTTCTCCCGCGCCCACAGACTGCCAATACCGCTACCTGAGTTATCCACAGCCAGCTGCGACAAAGAGAGGTTGCGGGTAAAGCGTTTGCCCGCAAGGCGGCCACTGATTGTGACTTCACCCACATCGCTGCTGCCGAGCTGACTACCGTCAAACTGCGCCACCAGTTGTACCGGCTCGCCGCGGTATAGATCCGGCAGGCGCTTCGGATACGCCTCCACTTTCACCCCCCTGGGCCACTGCACCTGCAGATCGGTCACCAGCGGGCTCTCTAGCTTCGCGAATAACGCCGCCATTTTGGCCTGTACGTCGTTCAAATCGCCGATCTGTACGAAACTGCCGCGACCGTACTGTGCGGCTTTTGCCATAAAGAAACTATTGGGGGCGGAACCAATACCAACGGTAAACAGGCGCACCTCGCCGAGCCGCTGACGAATCAATTCAAACAGCGCGCGCTCATTGCCTACCGCCCCATCGGTGATAAATATCACCTGGCGCACCAGTTCCCCGGGTTCTTCGCTCATCTGCTGGGAGAGAGCCTCTTTCAATGCCGACGCCATCTCGGTTCCACCGCTGGCCGCCAGGGATTCCACCCAGTCCCGCGCGCGCTGGATATTTTCCCGCGTGGCAAGCTGCGGGCGCGGATACAGGGTTTGGTAATTGCTGTTGAATTCGATCACATTGAAGCGATCCATCGCACTCAAGCGCGACAGTGCCAACAGCAGACTTTCCTTTGCCTGGCGAATGGAGTTACCACCCATGGAGCCGGAGGTATCCACTACGTACACCACTTCCCGCGGCAGCGTTTTGCCATTGGCATTGCCCTGCGGCGGCAGCAGCAATAGCTGCAGAAACTGGGAGGACGCCTTCCGCGACTGTTCCGCGAACATCGCGGCCGCGGGCATTGCCGAGGCCTGTGGTCGCCAGTAAAGGGCAAAGTCCCGATCCATGGGAACGCGGCCCTGTTTCAGCGTGACACGATAGCGATGATCACCCTCTCTTCGAAAATCAATTTCGTGATAGGGGCTGTATATATCCGCAAGCGGTAATCCCATACCGAGATCGATCTGAATATTCATCTGATGACTTCCCTGCTCTGCCAGCTCGCTCATTGGCAGCATCACTGGAGAAATCCGGTCTGCATCCGGGACCTGATCCGTAGGGAGTGACCAGCCGTGGGCGTTGAGGCTCACTTTTTGCGTGGTAGCCTCTGGCTCACCGGGCATATAGCGCGGCGTCAAGGTACTGGGCAGATGCAGGCTGAACTGGCCCGAATCAAATCGCAGGGTCTGCAGGTAGTGAACTTCCACCGCAATTTTTTCTCCCGGTGCGATATTCGCAACCCGGCTGGTAAACAGATTGGGACGCTGCTGCTCCAGCAATGCCGCGCGCTTGCCCGCCTCCCGCGCCTCTTTATAGATTTTTTGAGCCTGCTGACGCTCGCGCACCTCTCCGACGATACGCCGTTCGCCAATCACTATTTCCAGGCCGTTTACCGCGGCATTTTCCGGCAATGGAAGCACGTAGACCGCCTCCTGCCACTGATCAGAGGTGTTGGAAAATGTTTGCTGAAGAGTGACTTCCGCCACCAGACCGCGCACTTTCATTTCCACCTCGGTACCGAGATGGATAGCCGGTACGTAATGGTGGCTATCAGCGGACTGGAACAACAGGTCGCCACTACCGGCATCGTTGATACCCACACGCTCAAATACTGCGCCCTGCCGGGGGCTAATTTCAGCGCCCGACTCCTGCGCTTTCGCGCCTACCGCTGCCAGCAGAACCGCAGCGGCAGTCACCAGTAACAGCAGCCAACTGCCGGTGTGCTTTTTGCGGTACCGACGGCGGTAGTATTCATCGGTAGGAAGAATCAACAGGTCGCGATGGATACGCGGCGGGTGGAAAAAAGGACGGTTCACGGGTGCCTCCAGAATTTTCATCATTGAAGGCATTAAACAGGGGCAAGTGGGCGACGGAGGGGTACAAACCGGGCGGGGTTGGGATCAATTGTGGCAAATTATGGCCTCGGTCCCATTGCACAGGTGCTCCGTAGCCGGTTCAGTGGCGGTACAAAAGCAATTCACCGACCCCCAAAAACAAGAAACCGGCACAAGGGCCGGTTCCACATCCCAATACAGAAAAGTTCAGTCGATCAGACCATAACCGTCCCGAAGCACCTGGATAACCTCCGCCTTGGGATTGTCAGAAATCTCCAACTTGCCACCGATAATTTTTTCGGCGATACCCACATAAGTGGCGGAGACATCCATCAGCATGGATTCCGGCAGTTCGTTGTCGCGCGCCAACGCCTCGCGCTCGTCCATACGGTCCTTGTTCAGCAGGATGTCCGGGTCGGGGAAATGGTTTAGCAGCGCCTGGCGGAATCCCTCTTTGGAATTTTCCACCACCTTGCCATTGCGGTACTGCTCGCCCTCCCAGATACGGGAAGAATCCGGTGTCCCCACCTCGTCCATGTAAATCAGCTTTTCCTTGCCATCTGTATCGGTGACATAACCGAACTCGAACTTGGTATCCACAAATACCTGATCCAGCTTCGCCAACGCCGCAGAGATAACGTCAAAGCCCTCTTTCAGCAGCTTCTCGTACTGGGCGATGTCATCCTCACTGTGGAAACCAAAAGCGGCGAAGTTGTCTTCAATATTTTTGCGGGTGATGTTCACATCGTCCGCCTCCGGCACACCGGGGATGCCGGTGAGAATGCCCTTGGTGGAAGGGGTGATCAGCAGTTCGGGGAGCTTCTGGTCTTTCTGCAGTCCGTCCGGCAGCTCGATGCCACAGAACTCACGCTCGCCCTTGCTGTAGGCACGCCACATGGAGCCTGTAATGTACTGGCGGGCAATGGCTTCGATCTTGACCGGACGGGCTTTCTGCACGATCCACACTGCCGGATGGGGAATATCCAGAATGTGGCTGTCCGCCAGCCCCTGCTCTTTGAACAGTCCAAACCAGTGGTTGGCGATGGCATTCAACGCCGCGCCTTTACCTGGGACCCCTCGCATGCCGCCCTCGCCGGTCCAGATACAGTCAAAGGCGGAGATACGGTCGGAGATTACCATCACCGCCAGCGGTGCATCTGGCGCCACCGGGTAACCTTTCTCTTTGATCAGGCGGGCGCTGTCGGCCTCGGTCAGCCAGTAAACGGAGCGGACCTTACCGCTGTGGACAGGCTTGTCAGTACGGATTGGCAGATCGTTATTGACCGCCAGTACTTTGTCAGCAAGGCTCATGGATCTTTCCTATGGCTTGTCGCCACCCGCGGAACGCGGGTGGGTCTGAATTGAAGCGCGGGATATTAGTGTGCCGGGCCGGATAAATCCACAGTGCCCGAGCCGGTTACTGCTCGGCGTCGTCGACCACCCCAGGTGCGCTCAGTAGCGCCTCGCGCTCCTGCCATTCCGCCTGGTGATCCGCGGTGGGCCAGGCGTTCATGATTGCCTTTGCCAGAGTGGCCAGGGGGATGGCAAAGAATACACCCCAGAACCCCCAGATGCCGCCGAATACCAGCACAGCCATAATGATCGCCACCGGGTGCAAATTTACAGCCTCGGAAAACAGAATAGGCACCAGCACGTTGCCATCCAGCAGCTGGATAATGCCGTAGGCGAACATCAACCAGAAAAACTCACTGCCCCAACCCCATTGGAACAGGCCGATGGCCGCCACCGGAATCGTCACCACCGCCGCACCGATATAGGGAATCAGCACCGACAAACCTACCGCCACCGCCAGCAGCAAAGCATAGTTAACTCCCAGCAACAGGAAGGCGATATAGCTGACCACCGCCACGATGGCGATTTCGATGACCTTGCCGCGCACGTAGTTGGCCACCTGGTCATTCATTTCATACCAGATCTGGCGCAACATCGGACGTTGGTGGGGGAGGAAGGACGTGCACCAGGCAACCAGTTTTTCCGAATCTTTCAGGAAGAAGAACACCAGGATAGGAACAACAACCAGGTAGATCAGCACTGCGGCCAGTATCGGCAGATTTGCCACGGAAAAGGTCAGCACCGTCTGCCCGAGGGAGCCCAATTCACTACCGACAGTATTGAAAATCTCCTCGATCTGCTGGGCGGACACCAGCCGCGGGTACTGCTCCGGCAGTAACAGTAGCAATTCCTGACCGCGGTCAATCATGTTTGGCAGCTCGGAAAAGAGGCGTATCGTCTGCCGCCAGATAATCGGCATCACCACAAACATCAGGCCGGCGATAGCGCCAACCAGCACCAGGCAGGCAATCGTCACAGACAGCCAGTGAGGCACCTTCCAGGACTCCAGTCGCAGCACCATCCCCTGCATCAGGAAAGCGATCACTAACGCCGCCAGAACCGGTGCCAGCACTCCACCAAGGGTCGCCAGCACGACCAAGGCCGCCAGCAACATCAATACCAGCAGGACTACCTCTTCCTGGCTGAAGTAACGATTTACCCAACCCCTGACAATCGCAAACATAAAACGACGTTACCTGACTGTGGTTATTTGAATTTGAATGGATGGCCGCAAGCCGTTGGAAGAAGTTATCCCGCGGGCATTCGGCACGCAGCAAAGGTACACCACTCAGGCGGCAAAAGCTGCGAATATCCTCGCGGAGTGTGGGATTGTTGGTTGCCAAGTGCCGCGGTGCGCAATGCCAGATAACGGGGTAAGTGGAATCCGACAGGACAGCTCACTACCCGCCGGTAATCTCCATGACGATCCGGCCCTCGATCTGCCCCTTCTTCATCCGCTCGAAGATACTGTTTACGTCCTCCAGCGTCTCCGTAGAATAATGCGCAGCCACCTTGCCCTCGGCCGCGAACTGCAGCGCTTCCGCCAGATCGTTGCGCGTTCCGACAATGGAGCCACGAATGGTTTTGCGATTGAGGACCGTGTCGAAAATCTGCAGCGGGAAACTCTCCGGCGGCAACCCCACCAGACTCATGGTACCGCCCCGCGCCAGCATGCCGACACCCTGCTCGAAAGACTTGCCCGCGACCGCCGTGACCAGCACACCCTCGGCCCCGCCCCCGGCCTGAACTTCGGCAACAGGATCGGTTTCCAGCGCATTTATCACTTGGTCGGCGCCGAGATCCCGCGCGAGAGCAAGCTTGTCATCGGCGATATCCACCGCGATGACATGCAACCCCATCGCCTTGGCGTATTGCACCGCCATATGGCCCAATCCGCCAATACCCGAGATCACCACTGTCTGCCCCGGTCGCGTATCGGTTTCCTTAAGGCCCTTGTAGACGGTGACACCCGCACACAACACCGGGGCTGCGGGGGCAAAGTCCAGCCCTCGTGGCAGGCGCCCTACATAGTTCGGATCGGCCAGTACATATTCCGCAAAACCCCCATTGACGCTGTAGCCCGTGTTCTGCTGCTCAGCGCACAGCGTTTCCCACCCGCCCATACAGTGGCGACAATGACCACAGGCGGTATAGAGCCAGGGTACGCCTACCCGGTCACCCTCCTTGACACCCTTCACATTGCGCCCAACTTCAACGACCGTGCCAACCCCTTCGTGACCGGGGATGAATGGCGGGTTTGGCTTCACCGGCCAATCCCCTTCCGCCGCGTGAAGGTCCGTGTGACACACGCCACTGGCCGCGACCTTCACGATGACGCCGGAATCGGTGAGCGAGGGGCGCTCGACCTCGCAAATCTCCAGGGGTTTTCCAAATGCTCGAACGACTGCAGCCTTCATCATGGGGCTCACCTCTGTGCGGAGAAGTAGAAACTAAACCATCGCCTTTCTGGAAATGCCGGAAAACGGCCGAAAAACGAAAGTGTAGTGATCCACTCTTGCCTAACACCAATTCAGGTAGCAGGCAGCCCTTGGGGATCGCGAATACAGACGACAACTGCTGACAAGCGGTATCTGAAATTAGAGCCGCAGAACAACCGGCTCAGATGGCCATGAGCCAGTAGTGGAGCTCGCCCCCCCGGCATTCGGCGCGCAGTAAAGGAACACCACTAAGGCGGCAGAAGCTGCGAATATCATCGCGGGATGCCGGGTCTGTGGCGATCAGGTGCAGCAGCGACCCCGGCGCGAGCGTTTTCAGCCCACGACGCATGGCCAGCAAGGGCTGCGGGCATGGAAGTCCGCAGGCATCTACCCTTAACGCTGAACCCCAATCCAATTCCCGAGGTTCTGTGGTTTGTTTGGCTGGACTGGTCATAACCCTGTGGTCGAGGTGGTAAAGATTGGTAAACGCCGCGAATTATACTGACACCATCGGGTCAATGGGACGAGCACCAGAACCTTTTCCGATGCTGCTGTTCAAAACCTCGACAGTCCCACAGGGTTACGTATAGTGTTAGCCACAGGCAACCCGGCAGACGCAGTTAAAAATATGACCGAGAATTCCAACGCTTTCAGGCAAGTTTCAGGGCGCGACCAACGCTCCGGCTCGCGCTGGCAGGGCCTGCGCCGGACCGCCACCGGCATTGCCGCCGGCCTGCTACTGGGGGGCGCGCCCATTGTCGCCACTGCCCAGGACGACAACCATATCCAGCTCCCGCAACTGGGAGACACCAGCAGCGGACTCGTATCCCGCGCGCGGGAAAATGAATTGGGGGAAATGTGGCTGCGCATGTTCCGCAGCCAGGTGCGCACTTCCAGCGACGCCCTGCTGCAGCAGTATGTCGAAAACTCCCTGAAATCCCTGGCCGAATACAGCCCGCTCGAGGACAAATCACTCGACGTTGTTGTGGTCAAGAACGACACCATGAACGCCTTTGCGGTGCCTGGCGGTGTCGTAGGCGTTCACACCGGGCTGTTCCTGTTTGCGGAAAATGAAGACCAGTTTGCCTCGGTGCTCGCCCACGAACTGGCGCACCTGAGTCAACGCCATTACGCCCGCTCACTCGAAGCCCAGCGCAACAGCACCCTGCCCACCCTCGCGGGAATGCTCGGCGCCCTGGTTCTCGCCGCCACCGCTGGCGGTGACGCGGGTATTGCCGCGATGACCGCCACCCAGGCCGCAGCGCTGGACAACCAGCTGCGCTTCTCCCGCCAGAATGAACAGGAAGCAGACCGGGTAGGTATCGAGACCCTGGCCAAGTCCGGCATGGACCCACAGGCGGCCGGGGAAATGTTCGAGCAGATGCTGAAGGCCACCCGCTACTACCGCCGCCCCCCCGAATTCCTTCTGACCCACCCGGTGACCGAAAAGCGAATTGCCGATGCCAGGCTGCGCGCCAATCGCATGGAAAAAGTGCCGCTGCGAGACAGCCGCGAATATCACCTGATGCGCGCCCGCATCCGCGTAAATGCCGAAGCGACGCCACAGCAGGCGGTGAAACGCTTTCAGGCGGAGTTGCGCGGCGTCAACGACAATGAGGACGCAGCGCGCTACGGACTGGCACTGGCACAGACCGCCGCGGGCAAACCGGATACCGCCCTGGATACGCTGCAACCGCTACTGGACAAGGAACCCGACAAAGACGCCTTCGTACTTGCGCGTGCGGATATCGATCTCGCCCGCCAGGACTACACCAGTGCCACCCGCCGCCTGCAAAAAGCCGTGGACAACAATCCCAAGAACCACGCGCTGACCATGGGGCTGGCAAACGCACACTTTAAAGCCGGTAATTACCTGGCTGCGGAGCGCATTCTGAAAAAACACAGCCGTGTGCGCCGCAAGGACCCGGCAGTTTGGTATCTGCTGGCCGAGACCCACGGTCTCGCCGGCGATATTGTCGGCGTACATGAGGCGCGCGCCGAGTATTACATTCTGAACGGCGTGTTCGACAAGGCGCTGCAACACCTGCGCCATGGCGTGCGCCTGGCACAGAATGACTACCAGACCCACGCGATTCTGGAACAGCGGATGAAAGATGTGATCAAGATGCAGGAGAAGGCGAAGGAACTTTAATTCTTCGACTGCCATCGAGATAAAAAAAGAGCGGCAATTGCCGCTCTTTTTTTATCTGCGCAAGCCCGCTCAATCCAGCGGTTTGCGAAAATCCAGCATCCGCTGCAGCGGTATCATTGCGCGCTTGCCGAGTTCCGGATCCACAAGGATTTCATTATCCCCACGCTCCAGCACACCACACAGGTTCTCCAGTGAGTTCATCGCCATCCACGGACAATTGGCACAGCTGCGACAGGTAGCACCGGAACCAGCGGTAGGGGCAATGATCAGCTCCTTGTCAGGACACTGTTGCTGCATTTTGTAGAAAATGCCCTGATCCGTAGCAACGATAAATTGCTTATTGGGACGGGTTTTGGCGGCGTTAATGATCTGGGAAGTGGAACCGACAACGTCCGCCAGCTCCACAACGGCGGCTGGGGATTCAGGGTGCACCAGCACCAGAGCTTCCGGGTAAAGCGCCTTCAGATCCGCCACCCCTTTCGCCTTGAACTCCTCGTGCACGATGCAGGAACCGTCCCAAAGCAGCACATCCGCACCGGTCTGTTTCTGCACATAGCTACCGAGGTGTTTATCCGGTGCCCACAGTATTTTTTCACCCTGCGCGTCGAGGTAATCCACCACATCCAACGCGATACTGGACGTCACCACCCAATCCGCACGCGCTTTCACCGCGGCAGAGGTGTTTGCGTAAACCACCACGGTACGATCCGGGTGCTGGTCACAGAACGCTGAGAACTCGTCAATCGGGCAACCGAGATCGAGAGAGCAGGTTGCTTCCAGTGTGGGCATTAACACGCGCTTGTTGGGTGTGAGGATCTTGGCAGTTTCACCCATGAATTTCACACCGGCGACGATCAGGGTTTCTGCCTGATGCTCAGCGCCGAAACGCGCCATCTCGAGGGAATCGGAGACGCACCCACCGGTTTCCTCAGCCAGCTGCTGAATCAGCGGGTCGGTATAGTAGTGCGCGACCAGCACTGCATTCTGTTCTTTTAGAAGACGCTTGATCCGCTCTCGCCACAAATCCAGCTCTTCCTCGCTATAGTGATGCTCGGACGGGTGAGCCATGTGCTCCTGCACGAAGTCCCGCGCATTAATCGCGTTCGGGGCCGGGCTGGTGGCAATTTTCTCGCTACTGTCTGTCATAACACTCTGATACGCCGGGAAAAGCCGGCATTATACCGACTGGGAAAAATTTCGCCGATTTTGCTCTGGATTCCGCCGGACTCTCGCTCCCAACCTGAATAGCAAATTCTAAGGTCACAAGTGGCATGGAACGATGCGTTGCAAGGAGGGAAAGCGGATAAAGCCGACCGTGAAAACAGCCTGAAGGATATAAAGAAGTATTAAGGAAATGGTGGGTCGTGCTGGATTCGAACCAGCGACCAATTGGTTAAAAGCCAACTGCTCTACCAACTGAGCTAACGACCCTTAATACTGCCGGGACCGAATCAGCCCAGACATAACTGCTTGTATAACCTGGCTTGCGACAGGCTTTTTAAATGTATCGGTTCGATTGGACAACCAGAACACCGATACAGGAAGGAAGATGGTGGGTCGTGCTGGATTCGAACCAGCGACCAATTGGTTAAAAGCCAACTGCTCTACCAACTGAGCTAACGACCCTTGACCCCCTCAACTCGGGAGCTGCGTATCTTACGGATCTAATTCGAAAACACAAGCCTTGGTTACAAAAAAATTTCTAACAAATATAAGGGGTTAGGCCCATCAAGCGTAGATGGTCGGATCCGCCAATCCAGCCTCATTGAAGCCCGCCGCACGCAGGCGGCAACTGTCGCAGCGGCCACAGGCTGCGCCATTCGCTTGCGCCTGGTAACAGCTGACCGTGAGGCTGTAATCCACACCCAGTTCGGTACCCCGCTTGACGATATCTGCCTTGCTCATCTTCATCAGTGGCGCGCGTATCGTCAGCTTGTTCCCCTCGACACCGGCCCGGGTCGCCAGATTGGCCATTCTCTCGAAGGCCTCGATATATTCCGGGCGGCAATCCGGGTAACCAGAATAGTCAACCGCATTGACGCCCACAAAAATATCCTGCGCTCCCAGCACTTCCGCCCAGCCCAGAGCAATCGACAAAAACACGGTATTCCGTGCGGGGACGTATGTAACCGGAATACCACTGGTTTCCTCTTCCGGCACAGCGATACTGTCGTCGGTCAGCGCCGAGCCACCGATGACGCGCAGGTCAAGCTTAACCACCTTGTGCTCGCGGGCGTCCAGATCTGCCGCCACCCGTTGCGCCGCCAATAGCTCGGCACTGTGGCGCTGACCGTAGTCAAACCCCAGGGCGTAACACACATAACCCTCACTGCGGGCCATAGCGAGAACGGTGGCGGAATCAAGGCCGCCAGAAAGAAGAACTACCGCTTTCTTGTCACTCATAATTCAACCTGAATCTGTTCCGATAGTGGCCCGCACAAGGGTCCTCATACGCCGGGAATATCGCCCCACAACAACTTGTGTAGCTGCATCTGCATACGCACCGGCAGGCCATCTTCCAGTATCCACTCGGCCAGCTGGCGAGGGGGTAGCTGCTCGTAACTTGGTGAGAAGAGCACCTCCCCGACCCGCCGGGAGAGCCCATATTCGTCCAGAGTAGACTTGGCCCACTCATAGTCAGCGCGGTCGCAAATCACAAACTTGACCTGGTCGCGCTGGCCCAGCAGTGGAATATTCTCCATACGGTTGCGCGCCAGCTCTCCGGAGGCCGGCGTTTTCAGATCGACCACCCGAGACACGCGGGTATCCACCGCATCTACCGGCATAGCGCCACTGGTTTCCAGTGAGACCTGATACCCTGCATCGCACAGCGCCTTCAACAGCGGTATACAGTTGGGTTGCGCCAACGGCTCACCGCCCGTCACACAGACATGCCGGGCGGGATAGCTCTGCACTTTTTGCAAAATGTCGGCCAGGGACATGCGCTCGCCGCCATAAAAGGCGTATTCGGAGTCACAGTAGGTACAGCGCAATGGGCAGCCGGTGAGGCGCACGAATACCGTGGGCAACCCCGAGTCCCGGGCTTCTCCCTGGAGAGAATAGAAAATTTCACTGATGCGAAGAGACTCCCCGGTCAGGTCTGTCGCAATCAGATCGGTCTCAGTCGCGGCCATATACTGCTCATCAAACTTACCGCCGGCGGCGCCAGCGCAAATAAAAACGCCCGGAGAGCAAAAGCCATCCGGGCGCGGGATCATAGAGTTTTTCTGATCATAAAACCAGCACACCTGGATCCGCTATCGCGGACACAGGCGGCCCTATAACCTTAGCGGAAGTTTTCTTCCAGGTACCGCTTGGCCAGCCCCGATGCCCGGGCGTCGCTGGATGCCACCTGTTCCAGCAATTCCCTGGCCTTGGCATTGTCACCCAGCTGATGGTAAACCGTACCAAGTTTATAGCGACCATCCCAAACTTTGTTGGAATTGGGGTAGCCATCGAGCAGCGCCACAAACCAGCTGCGCGCTTCCTCAACGTTGCCTTGCACCAGAGCAATTTCACCTAACCAGTAGTTGGCATTGGGTGCGTATTGGCCGTTGGGGTAATCTTCCAGCAGGCTTTTGAATGCCTTACTGGCTCCTTCGTAATCCCCGTTGCGAGCGAGACCGAAACTCGCCTGGTAGCGTTCGCGCTCATCTTCCCCACCGCTGGTGGTATTTCCGTCAGCGGCAGAAGTGGAAGGCGGAGCCGTAGCTATCCCGGCACCGCCATTAACTTCGCCAGAAGTAGATGCATCTCCTCCTGGTGTCCCGGCGGCAGGAGCCTCGCCGGAAAGACGGGCGATACGACGATCCAGATCCATGTAGTCTTCTGTCCGCTGCTGACGCAGGCGCTTGACTTCATGGCGCAACTCTTCCACCGCACCGCGAAGTTCCTGCACTTCCTGTTGCAGCACCTGCATCTGGTAGTACGCCTCAGCTTGAGGAGTGGCCTGCAGATTACCAGCGGAAGTATCGGTACGGGCGGCGAGCTGTGGATAACTCGGAGGAGGCGGAGTTTGCGAACCCCGATTGAGCTTACTGCTATCAGACAGATCCACAATCGGAGCCTGAGAGAATACAGGCGAAGCCGCAGCCATAAAGGCTGCGGCAATCGCGATATTTCTAATCAGAAATGACAATTGCATGCTTTCAGATTAGTTGATAACCACACGGCGGTTCATAGCGCGGGCGCTTTCGCTGCTGCCTTCAGCAGCCGGACGCTCTTCGCCGTAGCTGATCACTTCCAGGTTAGCGGCGTTTACGCCTTGCAGCACCAGGAAGTCACGAACGGCATTGGCGCGACGCTCACCCAGTGCCAGGTTGTATTCGCGGGTACCCAGCTCGTCAGCGTGGCCTTCCAGACGTACGGTGCCGGTGGCAGCGCGCATACGGTCAGCGTGCTTGATCAGCAGCTCACGAGTGGAGGGCTTCAGCAGGCTCTGGTCGAAGTCGAAATAAACGACGTTGTCCAGCGCAACTGCGGTTTCGGTAGCAGTAGTATCTTCAACGACCGGAGGAGGAGTCTGGTCGAAATTATTGGTGTTTGCGCTATCGTCGGTGTCGGTGCTGGAACAACCGGCCATTACTGCCAGTACGCAAGCCAGGCCAAGACCGGTTTTTACTGATTTAAACATAAAACAACTCCGCTTTAGTGTTATCGAAGGATCCTGTAAGACTTTAAAACAACCGTTTATCTTCTTATTTGTTTGATCTCACACTCTCAGCGGATTCATAAGACCCGCTTCGGGTACTACATCAATCAAAGTAAGGCGACCACGCTGGCTCGCGGACATCTCCCTGCTGCGAAGGCAGGTTGTATTTCACCCCGGCATCCAGCGACACCGCAGCTAGAATACCCTTGCTCCCCCGCTTGGTGGCGTACATCAGCATCGCGCCATTGGGCGCAATGCTTGGGGATTCGTCCAGGCGCGTCTCCGTAAGGACACGCATTCTGCCGGAAACGATATCCATCGTAGCGATTGTAAATACACCCCTACTACGATGTACCATTACCAGCGTTTTGCCATCGGGGGAAACCCGCGGACGCGCGTTATAGTCGCCGTCGAAGGTTAAGCGGTCTACTTGACCCGTGGCAAGGGTCAATTGGTAAATTTGTGGCTTACCTCCCCTGTCGGAAGTGAAAACCAGCGATTTACCATCCGGCATCCAGTTCGGCTCTGTATCAATGGAGAAGTGGCGGGTCATCCGCGTGAACTTTCCACTCGCCAGATCGAGAACATAGATCTCGGGGTTACCGTCTTTCGACAGAACCATGGCAAGTTTAGTGCCATCTGGGGACCAAGTCGGTGAACTGTTCAACCCTTTGAAGTTTGTCAGCTGTTGGCGAGCACCGCTGCGCAGGTTTTCGCGGAAGATCGCGGGACGCCCGGTTTCAAAAGATACGTAGGCCACTTCCTGCCCGTTGGGCGACCAGCTGGGAGACATGACCGGCGCACTGAAGCGGCGAATCTGCCGTGCACGGGCACCGTCAATATCCGACAGCATCAACGCGTAACTGGGCTGCCCCCCACGCTTGGTCTCCTGTACGTAAACCATCTGGGTACCAAAGGCACCGCGAATACCGGTAATTGCTTCAAACACTTCATCCGCCGCGCGGTGCGCAATGTCCCTCAATTGCTGAGCACCACCAGTGACCTGCTTGGTGAACATTTTCTGCTGGCCAAAGATATTCACCAGATCAAAGCTGAGCAGATAGCCGCCGGCCTGAGGCTGTATGCGGCCAGTCACCACATACTCCGCCCCCAACATGCGCCAGTCACGGAAGCTAACCTGCTCCGGCGTTTTCGGGAACGACAGCATGTCATCCCGCGGCACCGGTGCGAACAGGCCACTGCGGCGCAAGTCGGCAGACACAATCGCCGAAACATCCTCCGGCAACACACCGCTGCCAGACCAGTCAAACGGAACCACCGCAATAGGGGTCGGGTCCTGGTTACCCTGAGTGATTTCTACCACCAGCTGCGCCTGAGCGGAAACCGCCAGCAGGCAACCCAGTAGGGTGGTAAAGATGAGTGAGACTGTTTTTTTCATCATTGGCGCAGGCCTTCGACTCTGAATATCAGTTTGGTAGTTCTAATCTGGCGCTCGAACAGTGACGGCTCTTCGCGAGCAACTTCTGCCACTTCGGGAAACACCTCTACTTTCTTGACCGCGGTCAGCACGGACCTGTCCAGGGCGGCATTGCCGCTGCCCCGGGTAATGGTGGATGCAACCACCCGCCCTGTAGGTACAAAGTTGATTTGCACCTCTACTACCATGCCGTTGCGGGCACTGGGAGGCTGGTTCCATGCATCCTCGATACGCTGCTGGATAGCCTGAGCCACAGACATTACCGCCGCAGCATCATTACTGGCATCCCGCCACTCCTCTTCATCTTCCAGCGCCTCTTCATCTTCCAGCGCCTCTTCGAACGCACTCTCGCGCTCCTGCTTCAGCTGATCCTGACGCTCTTTTTCTTTGCGCTCCTTTTCCTTGCGAGCCTTGTCTTCCGCTTCGCGCTTTTTACGGGCTTCCTCAGCCTTGCGCTTTTTCGCAGCCTCTTCTTTTTTCTTGCGCTCCGCGGCGGCTTTGCGCTTCTGCTCTGCCGCCGCTTGCTGCTGGCGCTCCAATTCTTGCTGGCGGCGCTTCTTCTCGATCAGGTCCACTTTCGGCGGCGCTTTCGGCTTGTCGGATTTGGACTCCAACTGCACCAGCTTCGCCTGCACGAATTTGGGCATAGGTTTCAGCTCGCGCTCCTGCTTCGCCTCCCAACCAAAGGTCAACACCGCGATCAACAGCGCGTGCAGGGCAATACTGATAACGATAGCCGGGCCGTAAGAGCCGTTCATATCTGCCTCTTGTCCCGGATCACTCTGACGGCGGCTCGGTAACGAGACCCACACTGGGCGCACCGGCCTGCTGCAGGTGCGTCATGGCACCGACAATCAGCCCATATTTGGCATCGGTATCGCCCCACACCAGGACTGGCGTTTTCGGCTTCTGCCGCAATACTTTGGCGACGGTGTCCTTGATTTCATTCAGGGGCTTAGCCACTTTTTCATCTTCACCGAGGTTCAGGTAATAGGTGCCGTCGGCACGCACGGAAATGATCAGTGGCTCGTCATCGGTATCGTCAATCGGCGCCGACGGGGCATCCGGCAGGTCCACCTTCACCCCCTGCATCAGCAGGGGCGCGGTAACCATAAATACAATCAACAGCACCAGCATCACGTCGATGTAGGGCACCACGTTGATCTCGGACACCAGCTTGCGTTTGGGTGCCTTGCGAAAATTGCTCATAGCTTCCCCTGCCTTCGCGCCTTAACTGGCGTGCACTTTGCGGTGCAGGATGGAAGAGAACTCTTCGGCAAAGGTCTCATAACTGGACAGCAGCCACTCTGCCTTGGCGGAATAGCGGTTGTAGGCCATCACCGCGGGGATGGCCGCGAACAGGCCCATAGCCGTTGCCACCAGCGCCTCACTGATTCCCGGCGCTACCGTGGCAATGGTGGCCTGGTGCATGGTTGCCAGGCCGCGGAATGAATTCATGATGCCCCATACCGTGCCAAAAAGACCGATATAGGGACTGACGGAACCGACAGTAGCCAGGAAGGGCAGGTTCATCTCCACCTTTTCCTGCTCCCGGGACATGGCCACGCGCATGGCCCGCTCGGTACCTTCCATTACCGCCGCGGGACTGCTCTTACCCTGCTGGCGCAGGCGAGTGAATTCGGTAAAACCTGCACGAAACAGCGACTCCACTCCGTCGATCTTGCCTTTTTCCGCTGCGGCATTGCCGTCGCGGAACAGCTGATTGAGGTCCGAACCGGACCAGAACTTCCGCTCGAAGTTGATCATCGCCTTGCGCGCACGGGAGAGGTAGGTGCCGCGCTGAATGATCATCACCCACGAGATCACGGAGGCCAGCAGCAGCATCAGCATCACCAGTTGCACCAGCAGACTGGCGCTGGAAATCAGCCCCCACAGAGAAAGTTGTTCACCGGCATTCATGTCTTAACTCACTGCCTTCAATGCTTGATATATGGTTTCGGGTAGAGCGCAGGGTTTGCGGCTCGCGTCATCCACGCAGGCCACTTTGACCACAGCCTCGCAAATAATTTCAGTGCCACGCCAGATTTTTTGCTCGAACGTAACAGCGGCGCGCCCCAATTTGCCAACGGTAGCGGAGGCCCGCAGCTCGTCGTCCAATATTGCAGACTTCCGATACTGAACCTGCGCTGAATGCACCACCAGCAACAGCCCCCGCTGCGGCATCGCAGGCTTATCATAGCCGAGGGAACGGACCAATTCTGTGCGGGCCCGCTCCATATACTTCAAATAATTTACGTAATAGACAATGCCACCCGCATCGGTATCTTCGATATACACGCGAATGGGGATACTGAAGGCTTCTGACACACCTTGTCCTTAATCTGAAATCCGAGTGACCGCGCTTAGCTTCGTTGTTGTTAGCGGCTCTGGGCCGGCGGCTCATACCCGGGAGGCAGCACCGACGACCATCAGCGTTAAAGACACATGCTACAGGAAGGCGACCGATCCGTCAGGTCCGGTCGGGCTTTGGAATTCCGAAATGTTCGTAGGCCAGCGCGGTCGCTACACGTCCACGCGGGGTGCGAGTGATATAGCCCTGCTGGATCAGGTAGGGCTCCAGCACATCCTCGATGGTGTCGCGCTCCTCACTCACCGCCGCCGCCAGACTGTCTACCCCCACCGGACCACCATCAAATTTCTCGATCATGGTCAGCAGCATGCGTCGGTCAAGCTGGTCAAATCCGCGGGTATCCACATTCAGCATATTAAGGGCGCGATCGGCGGTATCGGCGCACACATGCCCATTGCCTTTCACCTCCGCGAAATCCCGCACCCGACGCAACAGGCGATTGGCAATACGCGGCGTACCGCGGGCGCGGCAGGCCACCTCGCGCGCGCCCTCTTCGTCCATTTCCACACCCATCAGGCGCGCGGAGCGGGCAACGATACTGGTGAGGTCGTCGATATTGTAGAACTCCAGCCGCTGCACAATACCGAAGCGGTCCCGCAACGGGGAGGTCAACAGACCGGCGCGAGTGGTCGCGCCCACCAGGGTAAACGGCGGCAGATCCAGCTTGATCGAGCGCGCAGCGGGGCCCTCGCCGATCATGATATCCAGCTGATAATCCTCCATCGCCGGATACAACACCTCTTCTACATGCGGACTGAGGCGGTGGATCTCGTCGATAAACAGCACATCGCCGGGCTCCAGATTGGTCATGATGGCGGCGAGATCGCCGGCCTTTTCCAGCACCGGGCCCGACGTGGTCTTGATCGCCACACCCATTTCCGCGGCGATGATATTCGCGAGAGTGGTCTTGCCAAGGCCGGGAGGGCCGAATACCAGGGTGTGATCCAGGGCTTCTTTACGCAACTTGGCGGCCTGGATAAAAATTTCCATTTGCTCACGCACCACCGGCTGGCCAACATAATCGGCGAGGGTTTTCGGGCGCACGGCGCGGTCGTACTGCTCTTCCACGCCGATGGGGCCGATGGGCTCCGGGGCGATAAGACGATCTGCTTCAATCACGGGGGCTTCTCACGGAAATTTCTACTCGGTCAGGCGGGCGCCATGCTCTTCAGGGAAATACGGATCAGCGTGGCGCTATCCGCGTCGGCCTGTTCCTTGCAGGCGCGGGCGACCATCTTACTGGCATCGGTGGGCTTATACCCCAGTGCTACCAGGGCACTTTCGGCCTCGCCGGCATGATCAACCCTCGGCTCATTGTTGGTGGCCATCAACGGGATATCCCCGAGATCACCCACCTGCGGGGTTAGCTTGCCGCGCAATTCGATGATCAGGCGTTCTGCGGTTTTCTTACCCACGCCCGGGACCTTGACCAGCGCAGCCACGTTGTCATCGGCCACACAGCGGGCCAGCGCCGCACCATCGAGCCCGGACAGAATCGCCAGCGCCATTTTCGGGCCTACGCCGTTGACCTTGATCAGGGTTCTGAACAACTGGCGATCGGCTTCGTGGATAAACCCAAACAGCTGCTGGGAAGTTTCTGAAACTGCTAAGTGAGTGTGCAATTGCACACTGCCGCCCAACTGAGGTAATTCGAAAATGGTGGTCATCGGGGCCAGGACTTCGTAACCCACACCCTGAACGTCTAACAGTAACTGGGGCGGCTGGATGGCGGCAAGGGTGCCGGTGAGTCTTCCAATCATTCTTATTCCAGGTTCTATATTGTCCGGACCTCAAGGCCCGGTGATACGTACTTTTCCAATTCCGTGGCTACCCTGCTGCCGGTAGCAAAGTCGCCACTCGCCTTGTCAATTGCAGGACCCATAACTGACCCCATAACTAAAAAGGGCCACAAGGTCAGCTACGTTACGCTCAACCGTCCGCGCCGGAACCGAGTCCGATTCCCCGCCGAAGTCTGAATCAAAGTCTGCATGGTATGCATATGACAAAGCGCCACCGCCAGCGCATCCGCAGCATCTTCCTGCGGTGAAGCGGGAAGTCTCAGCAGGGTTTTGACCATATGCTGTACCTGCAGCTTGTCGGCACCGCCGTTGCCCACTACCGCCTGCTTGACTTTGCGCGCCTCATATTCTGCAACCGGAAGGTCCGCATGGGTCGCAGCAACGATCGCCGCACCCCTCGCCTGCCCCAGTTTCAGCGCTGAACCGGCGCTCTTGGACATGAACACGTTCTCGATCGCCATCTCATGGGGCTGATATTGCTGAGCGATCTGGCTGACAGCATCAAAAATCAATTTAAGCCGCTCGGGCAGAGGGCCATCAGGCAGCCTGATAACCCCGCTTGCCACATAGCGGGCACTGGAGCGCTCGATATCGATCAGGCCGTAACCGGTCTTGCGCGAGCCGGGGTCTATCCCCAGAATTCGGGTCACGGCAGGCTACCCCCTGTACATTTATACAATTGTTGCGGGAAGTGTCCCAAGGTGACGCCAATGCGTCAAGGCAGGAGGGAATTCTGCTCAGCGGCTTTCCGGAGGCTGGACACAAAAATGCCCCGGGTTGCGGGGCATTTTCAGGCCAGGAGTGCGCTTTGGCGAACGTGCGGAGCCGGCGGCTACGCGCCCAGAGGTTACCCGAGTTCGGCCATGACTTCTTCGGGGATATCAGCGTTGGTGTAGACGTTCTGCACGTCATCCAGATCTTCCAGCATATCCACCAGTGCCAGCACCTTTTCCGCCCCCTCTTTATCCAGAGGAATGGTGGTGGAGGGGACCATGGCGATTTCCGCATTGCTAGGGGCAAAACCGGCTTCGGTGAGCGCATCCTTCACCGACATATAATCGGTGAACTCGGTGCTTACCTCGATACTGCCGTCTTCATTGCTTTCAATGTCCTCAGCCCCGGCTTCCATCGCGGCCTCCATCAGCGCATCTTCGTCCACACCGGGCTCGTAGTACATCTGCCCCTTGCGCGAGAACAGGTAGGCAACAGAACCATCGGTACCCAGGTTGCCACCGCGCTTGGTAAAGGCGTGGCGCACATCTGCCACAGTGCGATTGCGGTTGTCGGTCAGACATTCAACCAGCACGGCGACGCCACCCACGCCATAACCTTCATAGGTTACCGCTTCGTAACTCTCACCATCCGCATTGCCAGCGCCACGGGCGATGGCCTTGTCGATGGTATCCCGCTTCATGTTCGCACCCAGGGCCTTGTCGATGGTGGTCCGCAGGGTGGGGTTATCATCCGGGTTCCCGCCAGACTTGGCGGCGACCGTCAGTTCGCGAATGATCTTGGTGAAAACTTTGCCCCGCTTGGCATCCTGAGCCGCCTTGCGGTGCTTGATGTTGGCCCATTTACTATGTCCAGCCATCGATATCTCTCCGGTCGTACTCCAACTTCACGCTCAAATTGCTTCCCGTCACCCCGGCGCAGGCCGGGGTCCAGCGTGGATTCCGGACTCTGCGCCGGAATGACGGTCAAAGAAACTCAGCCCACCTGATCCTCTTTCTGACGCAGGCGGATACTCAGTTCGCGCAATTGCTTGGCATCTACCGCTCCGGGAGCGTCGGTCATCACGCACGCAGCGCTCTGGGTTTTCGGGAAGGCGATTACATCGCGGATGGAATCGCTGTCCGTCATCAGCATTACCAGGCGATCGAGTCCGAACGCCAGACCACCATGGGGCGGCGCGCCGTATTTGAGCGCATCCAGGAGGAAGCCAAACTTCTCGCGCTGCTCTTCCTCTTGGATACCCAGCACACGGAATACGGTCTGCTGCATCGCCTGATCGTGAATACGAATGGAGCCACCGCCCAGCTCGGTGCCGTTCAACACCATATCGTATGCCCGGGACAGGGCTTCCAGCGGATTCTTGTTCAACTCTTCCGGCGCACAGGAGGGTGCGGTGAACGGGTGATGCAGCGCAGTCAGGCTGCCGTCATCGTTCTCTTCGAACATGGGGAAGTCCACCACCCACAGCGGCGCCCACTGGGCCACGTACAGGTTGAGGTCCTCACCCAGCTTGCAGCGCAGTGCACCCAGGGCTTCAGTGACGATTTTGCCCTTGTCCGCACCGAAGAAAATCAGGTCGCCGTTCTCGGCGTGCAGGCGATCAAGGATCGCGCCGCGCACTTCATTCGGCAGGAACTTGACGATCGGAGACTGCAGACCGTTTTCCAGATCCGAACGGTCGTTGACCTTGATGTACGCCAGGCCCTTGGCACCGTAAATGCCGACAAACTTGGTGTAGTCGTCGATCTGCTTGCGGGTCAGCTTGTCGTTGCCGCCGGGTACTTTCAGCGCAGTCACACGGCCTTTCGGGTCGTTGGCCGGGCCGGAGAACACTTTGAAGTCCACTTCGGTCATCAGGTCCTTGATGTCGACCAGCTCCAGCGGGATTCGCAGGTCCGGCTTGTCGGAGCCGAATTTCTCCATTGCCTCGCTATAGGGCATGCGCGGGAACTCACCCAGCTCGACACCCTGCAGATCTTTGAACAGCTTGCGGATCATGCCTTCGGTAATGGACATGATCGCGTTTTCGTCGAGGAAGCTGGTCTCGATATCGATCTGGGTAAATTCCGGCTGGCGGTCAGCGCGCAGATCTTCATCGCGGAAACACTTGGCGATCTGATAGTAGCGGTCATAACCGGACACCATCAGCAGCTGCTTGAACAGCTGAGGAGACTGCGGCAATGCGAAGAATTTGCCCGCGTGGGTACGACTGGGTACCAGGTAATCGCGGGCCCCTTCCGGGGTGGCACGGGTCAGGATCGGGGTTTCGATATCCAGGAAACCTTCACCGTCCAGGTAGTTGCGGATGGCATTGGTGATCTTCGAGCGGAAGCGCAGGTTGTGCTGCATTTCACTCCGGCGCAGGTCGAGATAACGGTATTTCAGACGCACGTCTTCGCCGACCGCAGTGTGCTCATCCAGCTGGAAGGGCGGGGTTTCCGCACTGTTGAGGATCTCCAGCTGCAGGCCGTAAACCTCAATTTCGCCGGTCACCATATTCGGATTGACCGCTTCCGGGGCGCGGGCGCGCACGCGGCCGGTGACTTTCAGTACGTATTCGCTACGCACGCGATCGGCCAGCTGGAAGTGTTCACCAGCATCCGGATCGAATACGACCTGGGCAATGCCATCGCGGTCGCGCAGGTCGATGAAAATGACTCCACCGTGGTCGCGGCGGCGGTCTACCCAGCCACACAGGGTTACTTCGCGGTCAATATCGGCGGATCGCAGGGCGCCACAGTAGTCGGTGCGCATGGAGTCTTATTCCCTTAGTTGTTAACGCTAGTTGTTAACGCTATTAGTCGTAGTCGTAAACGCTATAGTCGTATCTGGTTTGGCGGTATCAGCTGGCTTTGGCATCCGTGCCAGCGGATTTCCCGGCATTGGCAGGCTTGGCCGCATCACCGGCCAGATTCTTCTTGCTGCCGGTTTTAAAGTCGGTTTCGTACCAGCCACCGCCTTTAAGACGGAATCCGGCGGCACTGATTTTCTTGCTCAGCTCCGCTTTCTCGCAGGCCGGGCAGTCGGTCAGCGGAGCGTCGCTCATACGCTGCAGGGCTTCCATCTGGTGCCCGCAGGCCTTGCACTGGTATTCGTAGATAGGCATGGCGATGTACCCGAATCTCACTGTTGGCCACCTCGCGACGGTTCCCCGAGGTGCCAGAATATAAAGGGGCGCAGATTATACATGAGCACCTGCGAGGGAAGAAGAAGGCAGGTTGCGGAGCGTTTGCCGGGGGTATCAGGTACTACCGGAGGGCAGCAGACAAGTGGTTTCTGGGCCATTTTTCAGCCAAACCCCTAAAAAAAAGCACTTTTTTTCCGTTTTGACCCGATGCGCTCGAACAAAAACTGGATATACTTCAGCTCAGTACTTGGGTATCCCCAGATGTACAAACACTTTCACTGGAAAAACATCTATATAGAAGGAAGCTAACTATGGCCGCACGCAAGACCGCAGCAGCTAAGAAAGCCCCCGCCAAGAAAACTGCAGCCAAGAAGGCTCCAGTAAAGAAAGCAGCAGCCAAGGCCGCTCCGGCCAAGAAAGTGACTGCCGTTAAAGAAAAGTACACCAAGACCCAGATCCTGAACCAGATCGCCGAGAGCACCGAACTGTCACGCAAGCAGGTTCAGGCGGTTCTGGACGAACTGACCAACGTGATCGAAGGCCACGTGAAGAAGCGCGCAGTAGGCGAGTTCGCTCTGCCGGGTCTGCTGAAAATAACCACCGTGAAGAAGCCGGCCAAGAAAGCACGCAAGGGCATCAACCCCTTCACCGGCGAAGAGACCATGTTCAAGGCGAAGCCTGCCAGCATCCAGGTAAAAATCCGCCCGCTGAAGAAGCTGAAGGAAATGGCCGAGTCTTGATTCTCGCCGCTTTCAGCCATGAAAACCCCGCGATTGCGGGGTTTTCTGCTTTTGACACTTCGAATCTGGCGGCCCCTACCAAAACACATTCGCACCGGCGTAAAATGGCCGCCTTTCGATTTAGCCCTAAATTCCACCGAACGAAAAAGAAAGCCCTATGCGCGCATCCCGCTATCTGATCGCTACCCAGAAAGAAACCCCCAATGACGCAGTGGTCATCAGTCATCAGCTGATGCTGCGTGCGGGTATGATCCGCCGCCTGTCCTCTGGCCTTTACACCTGGCTGCCCACCGGTCTGCGTGTACTGCGCAAGGTGGAGCGCATCGTGCGCGAGGAAATGGACCGCGCGGGGGCACTGGAAGTGCTGATGCCGGTGGTACAACCGGCGGAACTGTGGGAAGAGTCCGGCCGCTGGCAGCAATATGGACCGGAGCTACTGCGCATTCAGGACCGTCACGACAACCCTTTCTGCCTGGGCCCGACCCACGAGGAAGTGATCACGGACCTGATTCGCACCGAGATCAACAGCTATAAACAACTGCCTGCAAATTTCTACCAGATCCAGACCAAATTCCGCGACGAAATCCGCCCGCGCTTCGGTGTGATGCGCGCCCGTGAATTCACCATGAAGGACGCCTACTCTTTCCACCTGACCGCGGACTCCCTGCAGGAAACCTACGATGTCATGCACGATGCCTACTGCCGCATCTTCGACCGTATCGGCCTGGATTACCGCCCGGTTCTCGCAGACACCGGCTCCATCGGTGGTTCCCACTCTCACGAATTCCATGTTCTTGCCCAGAGCGGCGAGGACGATATCGCGTTTTCTACCGTGAGCCGTTACGCGGCAAATGTGGAACTGGCGGAAGCTGTGGCCCCTGCGGGCGAGCGCCCGGCACCGTCCAAAGAGATGGCAGAGCTGCACACTCCCGGCCAGAAAACCATTGCCGCGCTGGAAGAGGCCTATGGCATCGCCGCAAACACGTCGGTGAAAACCCTGATTGTGCTGGGGGAGACCGACGAAGAAGGCGCAGAAGCACCGCTGGTGGCACTGGTGTTGCGCGGCGATCACGATCTGAACGAGCTGAAAGCCGAGAAGCTGGCGGGTGTCGCCAGCCCGCTGCAATTCGCACCGGAAGCGCGTATTGCTGCGGAACTGGGATGCGGTATCGGTTCTCTTGGCCCGGTGGGCATGAACATCGATGTGATCGTGGACCGCGCAGCTGCGCATCTGGCGGATTTTGTCTGCGGCGCCAACCGGGACGATTACCACCTGACCGGTGTGAACTGGGAGCGCGATGTAGCCATCGCCCGCGTCGAAGACCTGCGCAATGTGGTTGCGGGCGATGCAAGCCCGGATGGTGAGGGTACCCTGGAGATCAAGCGCGGCATCGAAGTGGGCCACATTTTCCAGCTGGGCAACAAGTACAGCAAGGCGATGAATGCCAAAGTCCTGGACGAAAATGGCAAGGAGCAGGTGATGGTCATGGGCTGTTACGGCATCGGGGTTTCCCGGGTTGTGGCGGCGGCCATCGAGCAGAACCATGACGACGCGGGCATCATCTGGCCGGCGGCCATCGCACCCTTCCAGCTGGCGATTGTGCCGATCAATATGCAGAAGAGCGAAGCGGTTACCCAGAAGTGCGAACATATTTATAAAGCTCTTTCTGCAAAGGGTATCGATGTACTGCTGATGGACGAGCCGAAGGCGCGCCTGGGTGGAATGCTTGCAGACGCCGAGCTGATGGGTATTCCACACCGTATCGTGGTCGGCGACCGCGGTCTGGAAAGCGGAAAAATTGAGTACAAAGGCCGTCGCGATTCCGAGAATTCAGAATTTTCTGCGGATCAGATCGTGGATATTCTTCTCGAAAAAATCCCGCACTAAATCTCGCACAGCCCTACGAGTCCATCTTACTCCGTAAGCAGGCCCGCGGCCGTGCGTTGGGGGGATGGACTCAGGACCGCTGTGAACCCATCCCTGGGAGCTTCGTCGCAAACGTCCCTGTTTGCGACGATTCTGAAACCCTCCGCCCCAGCAGTGGGCCTTCGCCCGTTACTCTTGAGTTCTGTTCAGGTGGGCGAAGCACAATACTCTGATGCTAAGGGCCTGATACCGGGACCTCCGCTACGCCCTCTTCCGAGAGAAGTACTGAACCCGTAAAATCCCCCCCATGACAAGAACAATCCTCGCCACACTAATGCTGTGTCTGTTCAGCACCATTGCATCCGCCCAGGTCAAAGAGGTGGACGCAGAGGCATTGGAAGCCCTCAAGAGCGCCGTCACGGAATCCAGCTCATTTGTCGACCGCTTCGATGCCGAAGTTTGGTTGATGTCCAAGTCGCAGCCGCTCGCGCGCTATATCAAAGATCCCCAGGAGCGTATGCACGTACTCAAGGCGATTCACCGGGAAGCCACCCGCGCAGGGCTGCAGCCGGAAATCGTGCTTGCCGTGATCCAGATCGAAAGTGCCTTCAATCCCTATGCCGTTTCCCGCGTCGGTGCACAGGGCATGATGCAGGTGATGCCCTTCTGGAAAAATGAAATCGGTCGTCCGGACGACAACCTCATCAACATGGACACCAACCTCCGCTACGGCTGTACCATCCTCAAACATTACATCGCCAAAGCCAAAGGCAATATGCCCAATGCCCTGGCCTACTACAACGGCAGTTACGGCCGCCACACCTACAGCCGTAAAGTACTGGATGCCTGGGTCGAACGCTGGCGCTGATACCGGGTATTGAAGTGAGCCGAAAGGACAGATTGAGGAATTAGATTGAAAGTATTCAGAGGCACCCAGTGAATTACGATTTTTTTACCGGTGCCTCCTGCAGCCTGCTGCTGCTCGCCGCCGCCAGAGTCGGTCTTGGTAACACCCACCGCCAGGGCGGCTGTTGGTTGCTGGTATTGATCTGCGGCGCGCTCTGTTACCTGCTGCAACCCCTGCTCTCTATCCAGCATCCCCTGGTGCATTTCCTGTTCAACCTGCCAGTGATTTTCTGTCCCGCGGCCTTCTGGCTGTTCACCCATACACTGTGTGGGGACCATCGACCGTTCCCACGCTGGGGCTGGGGTTTCATCGCGACAGATTTTGCGGTTGAACTGGCCGGCCAGTTCAACCAGCACCCGCTACTGTATGTCATCGCCCAGCCCTTCAAGCTTGGGCTGATCGGCGCTGCGCTGCTCACCCTTGTGCAACAATTGCAGTCTGACCTGGTGGCGGAACGCAGGCTTTTGCGGATTGCGCTGCTGATCGCCGTCGGCGGGTATATGGTCGTCGTGGTGTGCGCAGAGTTTTTGTTCAGTTTTCATCAGGTGCCGAAAGGGATTCCGACCCTACATATGATCATGGTGTCGACGCTCACCTTTGCATCCTGTCTGTGGCTGCTGGCCCTGTCTCCGAGGGCGCTGGAAGACTCCCTCCCCGGTGTAACGGAAGTCGCGGAAAATAATGAAGAGAACGCTGCGGAACCCCTGGATCAAGCCCAGTGTGCGTTACTGGAGAAACTGAAAAGACATATGGAAACCGGTGGGTACAGGCACACCGGGCTCACCATTCGCGAGCTGGCACAACAGCTCGACACCCGCGAACATATTCTGCGCGCGCTGATCAACCGCCACCTCGGCTACCGCAACTTCAACGAATATCTGAACCAGTTCCGTATCAACGAAGCCAGCCGCCGCCTGGCGGATCCAAACGAGGCCCACCTGCCGGTGTTGAGTATCGCTCTGGATATCGGCTACCGCTCATTGAGCCCGTTCAATGCGGCCTTCAAACGCCACCACAACCAGACACCGACAGAGTTTCGCAGGGAACAATTAGCTGTCTGACGCACTATGCCACCCGACTCAGAAGGCTCAAAAATCAGTCGGAATATTCTCTATTCAGGTAAGCCAAAACCCGCCTGCTGAGCCACACTCAATTTGCAGGACCTGCTCTTCAGATACTTAGCCCAGTCACCATCTCGTCTGTGGAACAGGTTCCTGCAAACCCCTCTTTCAGGGTCACTGTTGTGGTGATGACATGTATTGAATCAGTGCTTTGTATTCTTCATCGGAACAGCCTGTGCACATGCCACCCGGCGGCATGGCGTTCAGTCCGTTCTTGACCGAATTCAGTAGTGCATCCATGCCTTTTTCCAAACGCGGTTTCCACGCTTCCACGTCATGAACCTTGGGCGCATTTGCCACGCCCGTGTCATGGCAAACGAAGCAGGCCTTTTTATATTGTTCTTCTACAGATTCTGCATTGGCCAGGGGAACAAGAAGAATTAACCCGGCAATGATCGGCAATATTTTCACGACTGACTCCTGTTAATGGTGAAATAAGACCTGGGCCCAAAATACAGCGGGCGCAAAATCCCTCCCAGTTTAGTGGCCGCGTTGGACAACAGCCACAATTTTCTTTTTGCTGCCTCCGTTTTATTTCCGCTTTCAGTTTGGCGCCTTTCTACTGGCATTCACCGCTACCGAAAACTAAAACCTGCCGCGGCAACCCCGAACGTCAAAAAATCGACTCATGAACTATCCTAATTCCTGAAACATCACCACTGTCGCATAAACAAATAAATCGGTACGAGTTAATGGCATCACACTGGACCAGGGATCCCTGCCTTCATTTTGCCGTCATTGGCGCGATGCTTTTCGTCATCAACAGTTTATTCGCAGATCCCGGACAATCCGACCGCTCCGATCTGGTCATTTCTGAGAGCCGTATTCGCCACCTCGCAGCAATCTACGAACGCGGCTGGCAGCGCCCGCCAAACCGCGATGAATTACAGGCACTGGTCGAAGATTTTGTGCGGGAGGAAGTCCTTTACCGGGAAGCGATGCGTCTCGGGCTGGACAAGGACGACACGGTTATCCGGCGCCGTCTGCGGATGAAAATGGAGTACCTCGCCAAAGACCTGATAGATGCCATCGAACCCAGCAATCAGGTTTTGCAGGCGTACTACCAGCAACACCTCGACAAATACATTCAGCCCGCGCAATACAGTTTTGAGCAGGTATTTCTCGACAGCGACAAGCGCGTCGAGGTGGCGGAAGATGCGCGCATCCTGCTCACAAAGCTGACCGCCGGCAGCGATCCTGAAAAGCTCGGCGACGGTTCTCTGTTACAGCACAGATTCGAGCACATCAGCAGCGAGCGCATAGATCGTACTTTCGGCAATGGTTTCGCACAGCAATTGCGAGAGTTGCATTCCGATCAGTGGAGCGGCCCCCTCACCTCCGCCTTTGGCGAACACCTGGTGCGCATTACCGCATATCGCCCCGAACGACAGCCGGACTTTGGCGGAATCCGCACAGATGTACTGCGTGACTGGCAAGAGGAAGAGCAGAAAAAAATTCTACAGACCCAGTACGACACCCTGCGCGCGAACTACTGGATTGAGATCGCGGAAACGCCAATGGAGATGGTCAGACAATGAGATCACTACTGATTTTTCTTGCGATACTACTACTTCCCGCAACCGCCCTCAGTCACGAGTTGCGGCCAGCATCCCTGAATATTTCACAGACAGCACCACACCGTTTCGATGTCACCTGGCGGGTACCCGCCCGCGGCGATATGCGTCTCTCCCTGGACGTCCAGTTTGACGCAAAGACCCAGCAGGCAAGCCTGCCTGCGGCGCAAATCTCAGGTGGTTACTATGCCGAGCGCTGGAAGATTCAACATCCGGACGATCTACTGGGCAGCACCATCACCATCGACGGACTCAATAACACCATGACCGACGCACTGGTCCGCATCAGCTGGCTGGACGGCCGCGAGCAGGTCGCAAGGTTACTGGCGGATCAGCCACAGCTGCGGGTGGAAGAAAAAGCCGGTAACAGCGCCATAGCCTGGATGTATTTTGCCCTGGGCATCGAACATATTTTATTGGGGATCGATCATCTGCTGTTTGTGCTGGCACTGGTGGTGCTGGTCACCGGAGCCCGGCAACTGGTGGCCACCATCACGGCATTCACCCTGGCCCACAGCCTTACCCTGGCGGCCGCCGCATTGGGTGTGGTGTCGGTGCCCCAGGCACCGGTAGAGGCGGTGATCGCCTTGAGCATCGTATTTATCGCGATAGAAATTCTGCACAAACTGGAAGGACGTAAAACCCTGGCAATTCGCAAACCGTGGATCGTGGCATTTGGATTTGGCCTGTTGCACGGACTCGGTTTTGCCGGCGCCCTGTCTGATATCGGCGTGCCGCACCATGCGATTCCCCTGTCACTGGCGCTGTTCAATATCGGCGTGGAAACCGGGCAGCTCATGTTTATCGCGGGAGTGGCAAGCCTGATGTTTCTATTCCGCAAATTGCCGGTGGTTCACCAATGGGAAATTCGCACCGGGCACACCGCCACCATGGCCAGTGCCCTACCTGTCGCCTATCTGGTGGGAGGGCTTTCCGCGTGGTGGCTGATTAGCCGCACGGTTTCCCTGGTGGTCTGATCCGGGCTAGCTGTTTTCGGCTACCCACTACTCCTGGAACACTAGTCCTGAAACACTAGTCCTGAAACAATAGCTCCAGTGGATAACCGGTAAACGGTTTGGTTTTCTCAATCACCAGATGGGAAGTCATGCGGGTAATCGCCGCGTCTTCATCCGCCAGTAGCTGCTCGGAAACGCGATTGAAATCCCCAGCATCCGGGCACACAAAGCGCAACATGTAATCGAATTCTCCCGACATTTTCACGCAGGATACAATCTGCTCAATCTTGTTGATTGCGCGGCGGAAGCTTTCGCTGGTGCGGGCATCCTGACGTTTCAGTGCCACGTTTACGTAAAACTCCGCATGGCGCACCTTGTCGAGATTGACTTCGGCCTGGAACTCACGGATAAACTTTTCGCTGGTAAGTTTCTTCACCCGTGCCAGGCAGGCGCTCTCTGACAAGCCGATTTCGTCCGCGAGATTCAGGTTACTGATACGGGCATTGGTCTGCAGGACTTCGAGAATCTTGAGATTGTGACGGTCTATTTTCACGCTATTTTTACACTTCTGCACAGACAGGTACGTTGACCTGGTGAAATTGCCGGGTCATTTACGCGTATATTAACCCGCTTTCAGACAACCGCTCGTCACAAACCGTTCGATACGGTCCAGCGCTCGAGTCAGTTCCACGTCGTCGGCGGCGAGGGTCAGGCGCACATGGTGAACGGCACTGGGACCAAACGGTTTGCCGGGCAGTACCGATACCCGTTCCGCATCCAGCAATGCCTGTGCAAATGCCTCGCCAGTTGCCGCCACCGCAGACACATCCACCATCACAAACATACCCGCCTCCGGTGAATTACAGCTGAGCCCGGGGATTAGGTTGATGCGTTCGACGATCAGATCACGGCGTTTTTCATAGGCGTCGCGCATCTGTTTTACAAAGTAAGTATCAAATTCCAGCGCGAAGGCGGCAGCCTCCTGGATAAACTGCGGCACGCCGAAGATAGTGGCTCCCGCATACTCGATCAGACGCGCGACCAGCTCGCCCTGGGCGACAGCCCACCCCAATCGCCAGCCGCTCATGGCATGGGACTTTGACAGGCCGTCGATGACGATCACATTGTCCAGATATTCCGCCGCTGTACGCAGTGAGGTGTGGCGGCGGGCGAAGGTAATCATGGAATACATTTCATCGCAGATGAGCCAGATGTTTCGCGCGCGACAGTAAGCCGCGAGTTCCCGCAGTTGGTCCGGGGTGGCCATGGCACCCGTGGGATTGACCGGGGTGTTGATCATGACGGCGCGGGTGTCTTCGCCAATGGTCCGCTTGATGGATTCGATATCAAAGGCGAAACCCTGCGCCGCGGGGCAGGCGACTTTTTTGACATCCAGTCGCAGTGCATCGGTAATCGGCACATAGCCGATGTACATGGGCTCGGGAATAACGATCTGTTCGCCGGGATTCAGTAAACAGGAAAGTACCGCGAAGATGGCGTTAGTACCGCCGGGAAACACAACGACGTCATCTGGGCTACAGGGATGTGGACTGACCTTGCTTTCGATATCGGCGATGGCGCGACGCAGCATGAGTTCGCCGGCAGCGGGGGAGTAATGGGTGCGGCCTACGCCCAAACGGGCGCGGGCGAAGTCGAGGATCGGTTCCGGGGTGTTGAAGTTGGGGTCGCCGACACACAGGAAGATGACATCTTCCCCTTTGTTGGCCAGGGCGTGGGCTCGATCACTGACGGCCCAGACGTCGGCGTCGGCAGAGTTGAGGGCCTGGCTCATATGGCTGAATCGAGGGCTGTACATCTTCGCGGTCCATCTTTGGGAAGGTTGTTATAGGTAACAGTACGTTAACAACCAGCGGGGTAATCCATGCCGCTTCACAGTGGAGGTTTTCGCAGCAGACGGATTTTTTTGCGACGTTTACCGCAGAAAATTCGGATCGGTCAATTTCGCACAACCGCGCTATTCCAGAAAAGTGTCTTGGTGAGCCCGGTCAGAACCGGTAATTCAGACTCAACCCGCCCACCGTATCTTCCGGCCGCACCAGCAGGTCCGCGGCCAGGCGCAGCTTATCCGTGATACTCACCCCCACCATGGCCCCCACGCCGTTCTGGAAGAAACCCGCGTTTTCACCGCGGTAGGAGGGCAAACGCCCCCAGTTTCCGCGGATAGAATTGACGCCTATACCGAGATCCGCATAGTCATCACCTGCGGTGTGCTCCAGCCAGAGCTCGCCAAACCATTCGCGTTCGGCAGACTCCGGGCTGTTATAAAAAAATCCGGCGCGACAGCGGCGATATTCGCGCTCCTGGCCACGCACCCGCAGGCCCAGAGGGTCCTGGGGCAGACCGTATTGGCCGGCGTAGGTGAGATCGGAGCGGGTACTTTCGCTGAAACCTCTGACATCGATTTCAGCCCAGTCGACGGAAAAGAACGGGCCCATATGGCTTTCGAGGTTGCGGCTGGCATCGTAACCGGCACGCAGGAACAGGTTGTAGCCGGTGCCATCGGTATCGCCGTCGAGACGGGTCGAGAAATCATCCCCCAGGCGAAAGGACCGGTGGATATCGTTGTACTGGATATCCGCAAAGCCTATGCCACCGTCGACAAACCAGAAGTCGTTGTCCCAGCGGGCGAAGGCACTGAGATTGAAGTTACGGGATTTGGCAAAGAAACCGTCTGGCTCGTATTCGCTGCCGCCATAGGACATACCAAGCCCCCATTCCAGCTGTTCAAAGCCGGCAAAACTCATACCGAGGAAACCGTCCCAGGCAGGGAATTCGTCGTTGGGGGCGGGGCCGAAGCCCATTTCTGCGTGGCCCACACTGGCGCCAAAGAAAACCGTGGTAAAGGGATCGCGGTAGCGCTGGGAGAGCAGATGGTGATCCAGGTTGATCCTGTGCTGGCGGCTGTTCTGATAACCGAGATCCGGAAGTGTACCGAAGCCCACGGCGGCGGTCAGGGTTTCATAGTAGTAATCCGCAAGCAGTCGCTGGCCCGCAAGCGTGGGATGAATACTGTCGTAGAACACCAGCATATCGGCATTGGGACTGCTGCCGCCAGCACCGTACACCGGGTGCGGGTTGGCGCAGTTGATATAACAGGTGGCACTCTGATCAATATTGGCGAACCCGAAGGCCGAAGGGTGCATGACGGCAAGCTCAAGTATCCCCTGCATATCCAGCAGCAGAATGTTGCCGATATCGTTGAGCTGTTGGCGCAGGCTATCGTTGAACAGCTCGGAGCCGTAGTTGGCATAATTCACTGCGGCATTGCCCTGGGCGTAAATCGCCGGGGTGCGACCGATACGCGGCGCGTTGGTCATGACGATATACCTGGCGCCGGCGGCCTGGAGTTCACTGCCCGCGGTCGACAGAAAGGTAGCGGCGCGCTCCATCGACATGGGTGAGAGATCCCCCCCGCGCACACCATCGAGTATGTTGTTGCCGCCTCCCTGCAAGAAATACAGGCTGTTTGCCACGACGGCATTTTGCTGCAGATAGCCCTGTCCGGTGGCAAAGGGCACCCCGCCGAGGGTGATATTGTTATCCGGATCGTCCACTAGGGCCTGTAGTGCCGCTGGATCACCGAAGGCCGATGACGCGGCCTGCACTTCCGCCGTGGTCAGGTAAGGACTCTCTCCCGCTGCGGGATCACAAATGCCATCGCTACCACAGCGACTGGCGTCCGGGAGAATAGTCGTCAGCACGTTGTGGTCGGCCACCGTCGTATCCGGAAACAGCTGCTGAAATCGCTGGGAACCAACCAGATCCAGCAGCACATCCGCAGTGCGGTTTCCGCCCACGGCCCAGTTGGGACCATTGCCAAGTACCGAGCCGGCAATCTGTTGCAGTTGCTCGGCGGGGGTAACGGCGGCCGGGGCGCAGGGAATGGCGCCGCCGAATGCGGGACCCAGTCCGTAGCAGGAGTTCTGTTTGCGCAGCCCGAGGTGATCGGCGAGAAACGCGGCGGCAGGTTGGCGGGGATAGACTCCCAGCGGATCATCCGAAGTGAAAATACCGGCATTGCCATTGTCGGAAAGACTGTCGCCAAATACGATCAATGAACCGAAAAGCGCTTCGTCTCCCCGCACCTGCGCCGCCATTAATGCGGCGCAAACGGAAAAACAAAGCGCGTATGGGAGAGCAGGATCTCTGGCGGACGATTTTCCGAATACGAACACTGCGGCCTCCTTGCCACGGTAAATTTTCGTGGCAAGTATAGGTCAGCAGCACGCATTACTTTTTGCTTTCAGCGCTCAACGGTGTTTTTAGGATCACTGCTTTCCACCGTTTCCATCTGCTCAATGATCGGTACCAGCACGCCACTGATGAAAGCGGCGAGCCCGCCCCACACCAGCGAAATCACCAGCAGGCATTGCCACATGGGGCGCGACCAGCCAGCGGGACCAAATTGCACGCTGTTGTAATAGAACACCGGGGCAATCAGCAATCCGACCAAGGCAGCCCAAAGAGGTTTGTTGACCAGCCAGGAAAGCGAATAGCGCATGATGGTGGCGAGCATCGCCCAGATACAGATCACCCAGGCGGGGGGCAAATTGGAGCGGTAATCCTGTACGCCACTGGCCATAAACGCCCACTCGATACCAAAGCCGCAAAAGATAAAAACGAGAATAATGAAAATATCCCGCACATCCCGCCACAGGATGAAATGCAACATAAGTACGACAAATAACGCAATCAGGGCCAGGGCATTACCGTAGAGCAAAGCTGTCCACCATCCAGCGAGAAACAGCATGAAATTGGCCAGCTTTTTGTAATTCATCGGCGACTTGATCATCAGAAGAAATTCTGTACCGCGAGCGCAGTGCCACCGACAAATAATCGGAGGCGTAGTGAATAAATCAGAGCATACTCAAGACTTCAAGTTAGCAAACACTTCGATTGCGTGTTTTCTGGATTCGGTCACATCACAGATAGGTGGCGGATAGTCCACTTGACTAAAAAGATCTTGTGGGGGGCAGTGAATATCACTGTCGGATAGATCAGTAAGTTCCGGTACAAAAGTACGAATGAACTCGCCGTCGGGATCGAATCTGCGCGACTGGCTATAGGGATTAAACACCCGAAAATAGGGTGCCGCATCGGTGCCGGTGGATGCCGCCCACTGCCAGCCGCCATTGTTGGCTGCGAAATCGGCATCCAGCAACTGCCGCATAAAATAGTGCTCACCCTTGCGCCAGTCCGTCAGCAGGTTCTTGGTAAGAAAGGAGGCCACCACCATACGCAGGCGATTGTGCATCCAGCCGGTCTGATTCAGCTGCCGCATGGCCGCGTCCACAATGGGCACGCCAGTCTGCCCATCACACCAACGCTGGAAATCCGATGTGTTATTGGACCAGGGTACCCGTTCCGTTTCGGGTTTGAACGACTGGTTGCGGCAAATCCGCGGATAGTGCACCAGCAGGTGCTGATAGAACTCCCGCCACAACAATTCATTGAGCCAACTGCTAGCGCCTTCACTGGCCCCCTGCCAGCGTCCGCCATTTTCGGCCAGAGCCATCTGCGCACACTGACGAATGGAGACGGCACCGCAATTCAGGTAGGGCGAAAGGCGGGAGGTATTCGGGTGCGCGGGGAAGTCACGCCACCGGTGGTAATCCGCGATCTTGGCAGCAAAATCCTGCAGCTGGGCTTGGCCGGCAGACTCCCCTACCGGCCACCCCAGAACCTTGGCTTCCCCGCCGTCTGCAACACCGTAACCGGTGACCGTCTCGGGGATTTTTCGCACCAGATTGTGCTTACTTTCAAGAGCGAGCCACTCCGGCCACTGCGCCAGGTGATCGGCACTTTTTTTACGCGGAGCCGGCAATGACGCGGAACCCTCGGCACCATTGTCGTGCCGTGCGATAAACGCGCGCTTGAACGGCGTAAACACCTTGAAGCCATCGCCACTATTGGTGGTGAGACTGCCGGGGGGCGTCAGGGTACGGTCGCTGCAATATTCCACCGGCACGCCGATAATTTTCAGCGCATCGCGCACGGCACGGTCCCGGCGCTGCTCATTGAGCGGATACTCCGCGTTGGCGTACAACGCATCGATTTGAAGCTTTTGCGCAATCTGGCTGAGGGCGGCGGGCACGTCGCCAAACCCGGGCAATTCGACGAAGTACAGGGGAATATTTTTTTGCCCCAGTGCCTGCTGCAGTTTTTGCAACGAACGCAGCCGCATGGCAACCACATTGTCGCCGTCGCCGTGGCTGTCCCAGGTCTGCGGGCAGGCGATAAACACCGCAGCCCAGGATTGACACCCCCTGTCGGTACGGTACAGCGCAGTATTGTCGTGCATGCGCAGGTCATTGCGCAGCCACATCAGCCCACGCCGGAAGGGTTTGTCAGACATGGTGGTGTGTCATTGAAAATCGCACAGCCCCAGTTCCGCCGGTTCCGCCGACAGCAGAACCTGACTGTGGATAAACCCGTGGGGGCTGCGCGGCAGGTAATGCCGCAGCAGTGTGAGCACTGCTGACAGCGGCTTGTGACCACGTCGATACTCGTCGATGAGTTGCTGCAATTCCGCTTTTTCTTCCTTGTTGAGGAACGCCTTTAAATGTCCCTGGCTGTGCATTAGGGCGTTGGTTCTGTCCTTGCGACTGGCCGGATGAGAAAGGATTTCCATAATGCGTCCGCGCACGACAAAGGCCAGTTCGTCTTCCGGCATGGCCCGGGCATCGGCCAGCACATGTCCCAGGGCGCGGGTGGCATCCTGGTTGTGGGCCAGCAACAGGTATTTGTAGGCGGTATAAAACTCGATAATGCGAGCGATCCGCGAAGGCAACTTTTCGCTCTCAGTCCACTCCTCCCCTTCCACATAGCGGAACCAGGCATCGTAGGCGAATACCCGGACCAAAAAGTTTTCCCGCAATTCGCTGTTGTTGAGCCGCCCCACTTCTTCCAGGGGCAGGTGCGGGAAATGCTGTTGGATGCGGCGGGCAAAGGCCCCTACCCCCTTGCTGTCGATACTGTGCCCATTGTCCAGATAACGACGGACGCCGTGCAGACCACAACTGGGGGAGTTCTGCATAAAGATGTAGCCGCGGATGCCCGCGAGTTCCGGCACCACCGAATCCGCATAGGCCCTCAGGGGTTCGGTCACATCCACGCTGGGGTCCTCCACCCCCACCACCCGGATGGCGTCAACCGGGGCATCCCCCTTGTCCACCAGCAAATGGATGGGCTTGCGCGGCACCCCCATGCCAATGGCGACCTCCGGGCACAGCGGTATGTACTCGAAAACCCGGGACAGCAGGTCCGTACACACCCGACTGTGTTTGTGGCCGCCGTTGAAGCGCACCGGGTCGCCCATGGCGCACTGGCTGATCCCCACCGGAATCTTCGACTGGCGCTGCTGTATCTTCATCGCTTGCGTTCACTATTGACCTGAAACCGTGTTGCTTCAGTGTATCTTACGCAATCCGGGCCCCCTTGGATGACAACCGCAATAGCGGGTGCCAATGGTTAGCGCAGTGACCAGAGCGAATGACTAGTGCGAGTGACTAGTACGAGTGACTAGTGCGAGTGACTAGAAAGACCCGTTTTGCCAATCCGCGCAATTTCCACATACTTGCCAGGGGAAAATCCCGTAATTGTTGCGCGGCCCGCCACCGCCGCTAAAATGCCAGTCCGATTAAATAAGTACCAAATACCCACCGGGGCCCGCAATGATTCCAGCACTGCGCGAAATCAACGAAGTACAGGCGCTCTACCTGCAGTTTCTCGAAGCACTGAAGCAGGCGGGCTTTCGCGGTGACGCCAGCCCCAGCTACGCCAGCCGCACTGTACTGTCCACAGACAACTCCATTTATCAGGTACTGCCGCAAGCGGTTGTCTATCCACGAGATACCGGCGATCTGCAACTGTTAATGGAGCTGGCGGACCAGGAGGACTACCACAAGGTCGTGCTTTCCCCCCGTGGTGGCGGCACCGGCACCAATGGCCAGTCCCTCACCGACGGTCTGGTGGTGGACATCTCCCGCTATATGAACCGCATCCTCGAAATCAACGCCGAGGAAGGCTGGGCGCGGGTGCAGACCGGGGTGGTAAAAGACCAGCTGAATGCGGCGCTCAAGCCCCATGGGCTGTTTTTCGCCCCGGAGCTCTCCACCAGCAATCGCGCCACCATCGGTGGAATGATCAACACCGATGCCTCCGGGCAGGGCTCCTGTGTCTACGGCAAGACCCGCGACCACGTGCTGGAGCTGGAAACCGTACTAATGGGCGGCGAACGGTGGATATCCCACGTGATCGACGACACCGAGCTGGCCGAGATCAACGACCGCGCAGACCGCGCAGGCAAGATCCACCGTCTGGTGGACAGTATCGAGCGCGATAAACGCCCCCTGATCGACGCCAAGTTCCCGAAACTGAACCGCTGCCTCACCGGCTACGACCTGGCGCATATCCGGGACAGGGAAAAAGACGGTCGCTTCAACCTCAACAATATCCTGTGCGGTTCCGAGGGCACCCTCGGTTTTATCGCCGAGGCCAAACTGAACCTGCTGCGGATTCCCAGGTGCGCGGCACTGGTGAACCTCAATTACGACCACTTCCAGGATGCCCTCAAAGACGCCAGCGACCTGATGAAGGCCGGCCCTACCTCCATCGAAACTGTGGACAGCAAGGTATTGCAACTGGCCATGGGAGATATCGTATGGGACAGCGTGAGTGAGTTCTTCCCCCAGAACGAACGTCCAGTAAACGGTATCAATCTGGTGGAGTACACCGCGGAATCCGAGGAAGAACTGGACGCGGCACTGGCGAAATTCACCGCGCATATCGACAGTCTGATCGGCCAGCCTGGTAAAAGCTTCGGCTACACCATTGCCCGCGGACACAGTCAGGTGAACAAGATCTGGGGTATGCGCAAGCGCGCGGTGGGTCTGCTGGGCAACGCCAAAGGTGAACAGCGACCGATTCCGTTCGTGGAAGACTGCGCAGTGCCCCCGGAAAACCTCGCCGACTTTATCGCCGAGTTCCGCGCTGCGCTGGATGAAGCCGGCTTCGCCTACGGCATGTTCGGCCATGTGGACGCCGGGGTACTGCATGTGCGCCCGGCCATCGACATGAAAGACCCGGAACAGGCCAAACAGGTACGGATCATCACGGAAAAGGTGGTGGCACTGGCGAAGAAGTACAACGGCCTGCTATGGGGCGAGCACGGCAAGGGCGTGCGCTCGGAGTTCGCGCCGGCGTTTTTCGGCGAGCTGTATCCGGAGCTGCAAAAGATCAAGGCCTCCTTCGACCCCCGCAATCAGCTGAATCCGGGCAAGATTGCCACCCCCAGTGCCGCCTCCGGCCTGCTTAAGATCGACCAGGTAGCAACCCGCGGCGAGCGCGACCGCCAGATCCCGGTACAGGTTTGGGAGGGCTATGCCGAGGGCGTCCACTGCAATGGCAACGGCGCCTGCTTCAACTGGAATCCCGATGACGCCATGTGTCCCTCCTACAAGGGCACCCGCAATCGCATCCATTCACCGAAAGGCCGCGCCTCCCTGATCCGCGAGTGGCTGCGCCTGCTGGCCGAGCGATCTGTCGACCCGGAAGCCGTGGCGCGCAAGAGCCGCGAGCAATCCTTTATCATCGGGCTGCCGGGACGCATCAAGAACTCTCTCGCCAAGGCCCGCGGTGAGTACGACTTCAACCACGAAGTGAACGACTCCATGCAGGCCTGCCTGGCGTGCAAGTCCTGCGCCGGCCAGTGCCCGATCAAAGTGGACGTTCCCACCTTCCGCGCCAAATTCCTCGAGCTCTACTACAGCCGCTACCTGCGACCACTGAAAGACTATTTTGTGGGTGGACTTGAATTTGTGATGCCCCATCTGGCGCGGGTGCCACAACTGTACAATTTCCCCCTGGGCCTGAAGCCGGTGCGCTGGCTGATGGAGCGCGGTCTGGGTCTGGCAGACTCCCCGCGTCTTTCTGCCACCAATCTCGACAACGCAATGCGCGAACTGGGCGTGCCCTACGCCAGTCGCAAAAGCCTGCGCGCCATGGGCCCGGCACAGCGCGCCAAGGCGGTGGTGATCGTACAGGATGCCTTTACCAGCTATTTCGATACTGAGGTAGTGGCCGACACCCTGCGACTACTCAAGCTGCTGGACTTCAATCCGCTGGTGGCGCCATTTCGCGCCAACGGTAAGCCGTTGCATGTGCACGGTTTCCTGCGCCAGTTTGCCCTGGTCGCCGCCAATAACAGCAGGGAACTCAACGATCTGGCGGAATCCGGGGTTCCCCTGGTGGGTATCGACCCGTCCATGACCATGACTTACCGCAGCGAATACCAGAAGCTGCTGGGCGACAAGGCACCGACGGTGCACCTGTTGCAGGAGTGGCTGGCGGAACACACCGAGCATCTGGCCGGGAATAAAAACCGCCTGCGCAGTGACAGCTTTACCTTGCTGCCCCACTGCACCGAGCAGTCCAACGCCGCCAGCTCTTCCCGCCAGTGGCAACAGGTGTTCGCCGCCCTGGGTATGGAGCTTCACACTCAGGCCGCCGGCTGCTGCGGTATGGCCGGCACCTACGGCCACGAGATTGCCAACAAGGAGACCTCCCGCACCATTTTCCAACAGTCCTGGGCACCAAAACTGAATGGTGATAACAGCACCATTCTCGCCACCGGCTACTCCTGTCGCTGCCAGAGCAAACGCTTTGCCGATGCCAATCTGCGCCATCCGCTGCAGGCACTACTGGCACAGATTGAAGATTCGGGGTTTACTGTGAGTAATCACTGACCTACCCGATACCGGAGACGAGCCGATGTTTCAGGCCCGATGGTTGCCCGCCCTGGGCGCCGCCCTGCTGACCCTGCAGATATCCACCCTGCCCCTGGCACAGGCGGACTCCAGGCCAGCAGGCGCTCCGGTATCGGAGTGGATTGCAGAGGCGGAAACTCTGGCCCTTGCGGGTGACTACGACACAGCGCTGCCTTTATATGAACGCGCCATCGCCGCGCTGACGGCCGAACCCCACCGCCAGAGCCAACTGCGCTACCGCTACGGTATTGTACTGACTGCCCTCGGCGGCCAGCGCCCGGATCTCTACCCCCTCGCCCGCCATCAGTTTGAAGCGGTGCTGGAGTACATCAACAGTGCACCTGGGTTGCCGTTTGAGCACTCTGCCGCCCGGGTACGCTCGGCCATAGCCCACACCTACCACCAGCATTCGGCCCTGCAGGACAATCCCAGCAAGCGCATCGCTATGCTGCGCAATGCCTATGAGCTGTATGCGAGTACCATTGACGACCTGCGCCGGGAGGAGGACTGGCAGAACCTGGCGATCACTTCGTTCAATATTGGCCAGGTGTGCGAATGGCAGGGCAATCTGGAGGAAGCCATTGATTGGCTGGAGCAGGCGGTAGAGCTGGATCGTCAACACGGGTTTGCCGATTTGGAAGAGGACCAGGCCTACCTGACAGCACTGCGCGAACTGGTAAATCCTGAACGCCCGGTGGCTGAGAATACCGCTATTTGACGCCCTCGCCCCTTTGACGCCCTCGCCCCATGGTCCCGCCCTCAATCTCAGGGCTCTGCCGCGGTCTTCCTGTCTTTTTTACACCTACGTTTGTCCCCAAATACCTCTTTCAAGAGACCGGGCGCCACTCAGGCGCACTTTTAACGGTCAAACGTCCGTTAATACTGACAAGTTCGGTTAACTGCCGGGAAATCTGAGTATAAAATCCCCTCACTCCCCAGGAAATACAGCAGGATAAACTTCCTTCCCAAGGGGATTTTCTATGGGGCTAATAGTCTGGACCTTGCCCTAAACCGGCAAATTATTGTGCGCCGTCCGCAATACAACGCTGTCATCAGCAAAAGTCGCCGCTTTTGGACCATTGGTCGCAAATAGTTCAAAAAAAATTATCTCCCACAAACCCTCTGGTCAGCGACCAGTAATCGTACAAAATTCCACCAAATGGAGATGACATCGCTGTCATAGCATTTTTGAAATCAGGAACCCCGTGCCAATAAAATTGCCTGAATTCCGCCCTCATCGCCGTCATTTTGCTGCAACCGGAAATCAGGGCCTCAATTTGATTGGCTTTTTAGCCTGATCACCCTGTCTCACAGCAACAACACGACAATCCATGCGGTTTTCAGCCGGGTCCCCGGAACATATTGATTCCAGGTCCCCGCTATTTATTATTGCCCTCCCTGATCAAAGATTGATCGCTTATTTCCAAATCAACTTGGAGGCCGTGCAGACTTTTCCGGTCTGTGACTGAAGAGCTTTCGGAGGTAAAGAATCTTATGCGACAGAGTCTTAAAAAGTACGCCGTAGTACTCGCAGTAACACTCTCGGCTATGGCCGGTGGCGATGCCTTTGCCGCTATCAAGAAAGAGCCGAATGACAAAAAGTCCATGACCGTCACCGCCACCGCCTATAACTCGGTGAAAGGCCAGACCGATGACGACCCCTGGACCGCGGCCTGGAACAACCGTCTGCGTCCCGGTGACAAGATCATCGCCGTTTCCCGCGATCTGGAGAAACACGGACTGACCAACGGAACCAAGGTAAAGATCGAAGGCCTGCCCGGCACCTATACCGTGCGTGACCGTATGAACAAGCGCTATACCAACCGCATCGATGTGTGGATGGAGAAGGACATCAAGCAGGCGCGCTCGTGGGGCAAGAAGAAACTGAAAATCATCTGGGACCACGAGAAGTAAAACACGCACGCCAGCGAGGCTTTAGTGGATGTGGCGCTTCTCCCCGTCCCCAAAACAAAGCCCCAAACAAAACCCCGCACTCGCGGGGTTTTGTTTTTTGGGCCGCCACACCGGCTCGCACTCTCTCGACTTCATGGCTCCGTGGTCATGGACACCCCCGGCAGCTCCTTGCAATTTGCATTTTTCGTGGCGTAAATACTGGGTTGGCGAGACGGGTTGTAACGGTGTTCAACACCCTCATCGCGAAAGACCAGTAGATACTCCTCCTTCGCCCACCCCTTGTCAGTGCGGTATTCGCTTAACCACAGCAGCGCCGGCGAGTTTTCGTGGCAGTTGCCGTAAAACATACGGGTTTTCTCCACCAGCTCCCTGGTGAGGTAATCCCGGTACTGGCCCGGATAGGTAAACCGCTCGCCGGACAGATCCAGATCCACAACCCCATCCGTGGCGTCCGCCTGAGGTCGATCCAGAATACTGGCATCCTCCTTGCCGCCGTCTTCCTCAGCCCGCAACTCCTCTTCGCTGGCAAAGCGCTCCGGCTCCGGGGGTTCCTCGTCCTCCGCGCCGCTCAGCGGCCGCAGGCCCCGGGGACCATCAATTTTTTCCAGAAAGATTGCCGTATTTTCGTCGCAGTCCACGCAAGTGCGACCGGCGATGATGGCATAGCCGTTCAGTTCAGAAATCAGTTTTGCTTCCGCCAGATCGACCTCGATGGTGCGCTTATCGGAGAGCGTCAGCGCAATACCGGAATAGGCCGACATGCATGGGGAAAAGCACAACAGGGGGACCATCAGGAGGGGAAGGAAATACTTCATGCAGAGCAACCACGTTTAATACATCTGCAGACCGCGAACAGTTGGTCCCGCCCGGGCAACAATCCCTGCTGCCCGCGGCGGCACCGCGATTGGGTAGTGCTGTTACACTGTCGCGATTCCCTTCTAGGTATAACCATAGCAGGCGGGGAAAAACCTGCTGAGTGCGGCGGGTTTTATTTGTAAACGCGACTGTACCTGCTGGTCACAGCCTGCGAAAGCCGTCGAAAGAACACCGACAGATAACAGATAGAAGCCATCTAGAAACTATCTAGAAACCATCGATTACCCACCGGTCAGGGGGCTTCCCAGCCACCGCTCGCCTCCGCCGGACCGATAAAGGCCCCGACACCTTCCTCCTTCAGCGCGTCCAGGGCTTCCTGCAGAGCGTCTTCATCGGTTTCGAAGGCGTCCTCCCATACGGTGGTATTGTTGTTCTCATCAACAATTTCCAGCAACCAGCCGCCCTCGCCATCCTCGTAGATGTCGATATTGACGGTGTGGTTGCCATCGCTATACGCGCGGCTCAGAGGGGATTCCTGGGGAGTGACGTCATCGGCCATGGGAAAAGCCTCACTGGCAATGTAAAAGAGAAATATGTTTGGCGGCCAAACTGACAATGAGCGGATCACCAGTCAAGGAGCGCCTGCACCGCCGAAAAAGTGTACGACAGCCGCTGAAAGTTTCGTTAGAATGCGCGGCGATTTTTACCCATGCCCCGGATTTACGTTCCGGCCCGCACGAGGACATAGTTATGACCGGCTCCACCGATACCGTGGTCTGCGCGCTGTACAAGTTTGTCAGCCTCGACGATTACGAATCCCTCCGCGAACCCCTGCTACAGGTACTTCTGGATAACGATGTGCGCGGCACCCTGCTGCTGGCACGGGAAGGCATCAACGGCACCGTCGCCGGCAGCCGCAGTGGTATCGACGCCCTGCTCGCCTACCTGAAATCCGACCCGCGCCTGGCGGCGCTGGACTACAAGGAATCCTACACCGCACACATGCCCTTCCTGCGCAGCAAAGTGAAACTGAAGCGGGAAATCGTCACCATGGGCGTGGAAGGCATCGACCCCCGCCGCACCGTGGGCACTTACGTCAAGCCACAGGACTGGAATGCGCTGATTTCCGATCCAGACGTTCTGTTGATCGACACCCGCAACGATTACGAAGTCCAGGTGGGCACCTTTGAGAACGCGGTCAACCCGAATACCACCACCTTCCGGGAATTCCCCGCCTATGTGAAGGATCATCTGGATCCGCAAAAGCATAAAAAAGTGGCGATGTTCTGCACCGGCGGTATCCGCTGTGAAAAATCCACCGCTTATCTGAAAGAGCAGGGTTTTGACGAGGTCTACCATCTACAGGGCGGCATCCTGAAATACCTGGAAGACGTGCCGAAGGAAGAGACCCTGTGGAAAGGTGAGTGCTTCGTGTTTGATGATCGCGTTACCGTGGACCACGATCTCGAGCGCGGCAGCTACGAACAGTGCAACGCCTGCCGCATGCCCATCACCGAAGCAGAAATGCAATCGGAACTGTTCGAACAGGGCGTCAGCTGCCCCCACTGTCACGACAGCGTATCGGAGGCCGACAAGGCCCGCTTCCGTGAGCGTGAAAAGCAGATTCAGCTGGCAAAATCCCGCGGCGAAGATCATCTGGGTCACGACGCCAAGGCCTGCACAGAGAACCGTCGCAAACAGAAACAGGCTCTGCGCCGCCGCCAGGCAGAAGAGGCGCAGCGGGCATAGGGATAGGCCCGGTCTGTGAGCAGAGTGCCCGGTCCTAACCGGGCACTTCCGCTGAACTGGTGAGCCAGTTCATTGCCGTTGCCTCGGTCAGAAATGAAAACAGTTCCAGCCCGTTCTCGCGAGCTTTGTTTCTCATTACCGCAGTGGTATTCAGCTCTCTGCGATTGAGCATCGCAATTCTGGCGCCTGACATTTCAGGCAGTTGCGCCACAAATCGTCCCAGTCTTTCCTGCTCCTCCAGGGTCATCGACATCTGCGTGACACCCCGCACATCCGCCAGCACCCGCAGTGGTTTGAGGTGGCCATACTTTCCTACCAGCTGACGCACAGCCTCCATCCGATTGGCGTAGGTTGCCTCCCCATACAAAAGTAAATAAACCACTCGATTCCGACTGTCATAACGGATCTTGAAATTCATTACTGCAACTGCTCCAATCCACTTTATTGTTATTTCCCTGCCGCACGCCGGCGTGTGTATGCGCTGTCTACGCCAAATTTGGCGACAGCCGCTCCAGTCTATAAGCAAGTGTTAAAAAGCAACCTCCATTAGTCTCGATTAATCTCTTTCACGCTCCAAAATGGAAATTTGTTCTCATTTTTAATAAAAATAAAAAACAAATATTGGCGACAACCTCCGTGCCCGCAACGATAAATGCAATTTCAAGGCCGATTCAGATTACAGCAGCATTAGTCTTACTTTTTACTTACGAGCATCGCTCACGCTTTTGGCACAAAAAACAACTAAAGGAGAGGGGTAAATAGAAGTCGCTAATAAAGAAGCTAAACAAGGATGTGAGGCAAGCAGGAGTGCGCGCACTGCGGCCTAAAAAGATAAAACGTACCGATTAATCCGCATTACGATCACCGTCAGCATTCCCCGCCAGCCATGTCAGCGCAGTCTGCTCAGTAACAAATTCACGGATATGCATACCTTCCGCTTGAGCCGCACTGTCGATAATGGCATTGGCGTTGTGATCCACAGCGTGAAGCACGGCGGCCCGGCAGTGGCTCAGCCCCTGAAGGTGTGCTGCGAAAGTACCAAATTCCCGGCGCTCATCGACGGACAGCACGATGTCCGCCCGGCGGACATCTACCAGAAGCAATAAAGGATGAAGATGGCCGAACTTTTCCGCAATCTGTCGTGCAGACGCCACCTTGTCAGAAAAATCGACGCGATCAAAAAAAACGGCTGTGACGATACGAGTGTCGGGATTAAAGCGGATTTGAAAGCTCACGACTCCTTCCCCTCTCTCTTCACCTCAATTTGCACCGGTAAGGACTCCATTCCTTCGCCCCAGGGCGCGCCGATTACCGACAGGGCATCGTTGCCCCGGTCACAGTGTTCTCACGATCATTTTTATTGTTCAGGGCGAGGGTGCGCCGAAAACAACACCCCCTGAGCCGGCGGTTAGCATAAACGCCACCCGGAAAAAAACCGAAAAAGCCCGTCACAATTTTTTGCAAGATTCTTGGATAATTCCTTTTCTCGCGCCCGCTAGCCCTGCTCTATTTCCGGCATAGCCCCACCTTCATCCTGCCCCAACCACACCGCTGCTGCCGCCTTGCGCGCAATGGTTTTATACAGAGCCGCGATCTCGCCGTCGGGCTCCACCGCCACCGTGGGCTTGCCGCCATCGACCTGTTCGCGAATTGCCATGTCCAGCGGCAACTGCCCCAGCAAGCGGGTATCGTAATCTGCAGCCATTTTCTCACCACCACCGCTGCCGAAAATCGGCTCTTGATGGCCGCAGTTGGAGCAGGTATGGAGTGCCATATTCTCGACAATACCGAGTACCGGCACCGAGACCTTGCGAAACATTTCCACACCTTTCATCGCATCCACCAACGCCAGGTCCTGGGGGGTGGTGACAATGACTGCGCCGGCCAATACCACTTTCTGAGACAGGGTCAGCTGGATATCTCCGGTACCCGGGGGCATATCCACCACCAGATAGTCCAGCGCTTCGCCGTCTTCGGACCACAGGGTCTGGGTCAGCATCTGATTCAGCGCTCCGCTGGCCATCGGGCCGCGCCAGACCGCGGGCGTATCCTCGGTCAGCAGGTATCCGAGAGACATGGTTTTCAGACCCTGAGCGTGCACCGGCAGGAAAAACTTGCCGCCCTTGATCTCTGGACGCACGCCCTCGGTGCCCAACATGGTGGGCAGGCTGGGACCATAAATATCCGCGTCCAGCAGGCCTACCGTCGCGCCCTCCGCGGCAAGCGCCAGGGCCAGATTGACCGCGGTGGTTGATTTGCCCACGCCGCCCTTACCGGACGCCACCGCGATAATGTTTTTCACTCTGTCCAGAGATTCCGGTACGGCTCCCGACTCAGTACGCTGGATGTCGAAATACAGATCACTGTGGATATCGGCCCCGGCGAGTGGGCCATCTGCCAGCAGGGGTGCACAGGCTTGCCTTACGCGCTGCGCCCAGTCCACCTGCTGGCTGGCACAGGGATACCCAAGGGTCACCCCGGTGTAGACAGTGCCGTCGTCGTACCCCACTTCAATATCCGCATCCAGAGTGTCCAGCACCATGCCAGTAGCCGGATCCTCCAGCTGACCGATCACTTCCGCCACCCGCTCCAGCGCATCCTGGACCTCCGGGGGCAGGTCCTGATGGTCGTGGTCGTGGTGCTCATGTTCGTGGTGGTCGTGGTGATGGTCGTGATCGGTCACCTGGCAGTCCTCGCTGACACTGAAATTCGGCCGGCATTGTGGGGGAAGCCCCACCGCGAATACAAGGGTAGTGCACTCGACCTCGGGTGCCTTGCAGGGCCCATTTCTGCTATATTCCGCGCTCTTTCGGGCCCATCATCGGGCGACCATCCCGCGCGGGAACTCCGCGCGGGCCATACAGACCCGGACCTAACCCCGAACCCAGACCCGAACCGCAACCGACCTACAGACAAACGCAAGTCTCGCAGCCTTTGGAACCCAAGATGTCTCAGACCGATCTTCAGCCCAGAAACATCCTCGTCACCAGTGCCCTGCCCTATGCCAACGGCTCCCTGCACCTGGGTCATATTCTCGAGTACATCCAGACCGATATCTGGGCCCGCTTCCAGCGCGCCCGCGGCAACCAGTGCCTGTACATGTGCGCCGACGACGCCCACGGCACCGCTATCATGCTGAAGGCCGAACAACTGGGCCTGACCCCGGAACAGCACATCGCCAATATGCAGGCGGAACACGAGCGCGATTTCAGCGGCTTCCTGATCGGCGTGGACAACTACCACTCCACCCACTCCGAGGAAAACCGCGAGCTGTCGGCGATGATCTACAAACGCCTGCGTGAAAACGGCCATATCGCCTCGCGCACCATTACCCAGGCGTTCGACCCGGAGAAGGAACTGTTCCTGGCAGACCGCTACATCAAGGGCACCTGCCCGAAATGTAAAACCGAAGACCAGTACGGCGATAACTGTGAAGCCTGCGGTGCCACCTACAGCCCCACCGAACTGATCAACCCGGTTTCTGCGATTTCCGGTGCTACCCCGGTGGAGAAAGAGTCTGAGCACTTCTTTTTTACCCTGCCTGCTTTCACCGACTTTCTGAAGCAGTGGACCCGCTCCGGCACCCTTCAGGCGGAAGTGGCCAACAAGCTGTCCGAGTGGCTGGATGAAGGCCTGCAGGAGTGGGATATCTCCCGCGATGCCCCCTACTTCGGCTTCGAGATCCCCGATGCACCGGGCAAGTACTTCTATGTATGGCTGGACGCGCCCATCGGCTATATGGCCAGCCTGAAAAACTACTGTGACGGGAAAGGTCTCGACTGGCAGGAGTACTGGAAAAAAGACAGTAGTGCCGAGGTGTATCACTTTATCGGCAAGGACATCGTCAACTTCCACGCCCTGTTCTGGCCGGCCATGCTGGACTCCGCCCAGTTCCGCACCCCGACCAAGGTGTGTGTGCACGGCTTTTTGACGGTCAACGGCAAGAAGATGTCCAAGTCCCGCGGCACCTTTATCAATGCACGCAATTATCTGGATCACCTGAATCCCGAATACCTGCGCTATTACTTCGCCGCCAAGCTCACCGGTGGCGTGGACGACCTGGACCTGAACCTGGAAGACTTTATCGCCAAGGTGAATTCGGACCTGGTCGGCAAGGTGGTCAATATCGCATCCCGCACCGCCAAATTCGTGAGCAAGTCCGGTGGTGCCCTCGCCAGTGAACTCGCAGACGAAACTCTGTGGAACCAGTTTGTGGAAGCCGCGCCGCGCATTACCGAATACTTCGAGACCCGCGAATACAGCCGTGCCACTCGCGAGATCATGGCGCTGGCGGATGCTGCCAACGCCTGGATCGCCGATAAGGCCCCCTGGTCCCTGGCCAAAGAAGAAGGCAAGGATGCGGAAGTGCTGGCGATCTGCTCCCAGGGTGCAAATATGTTCCGCGCCCTGATCACCTGGCTGGCACCGGTACTGCCGGAAACCGCGAAAAAGGCCGAGGAATTTCTCGGCGCGCCGCTGGACTGGAACACCGCCGCCACCCCGCTGGCTGGCCACACCATCAACAAGTTCAAGCCGCTGATGCAGCGTGTGGAAAAAGAACAGGTAGACGCGATGCAGGAAGCCGCGAAAGAATCCCTCGCACAACTGCAGGCAGAGACAAAAGCAAGCGCTGCCAGCGAAGCAAAGAGCGGTCCGCTGGCTGAAGATCCGATTGCCGAGGAAATCCAGTTCGACGATTTTGCCAAAGTCGATCTGCGTATCGCCCTGATTGCCAACGCCGAACACGTGGAAGGTGCGGGCAAACTGCTGAAACTGACCCTGGATCTCGGCGGTGAAACCCGCAACGTATTCGCCGGTATCAAGAGCGCCTACAGCCCGGAAGACCTGATCGGCAAACACACCGTCATGGTCGCCAACCTGGCGCCACGGAAAATGCGCTTCGGTGTCAGCGAAGGCATGGTCCTCGCCGCCGGACCGGGCGGCAAAGACCTGTGGATCCTGGAACCCCACGCCGGCGCCCAGCCGGGTATGCGGGTGATGTAATCCGGGAGCGCGGAGCCCCGGCTCCGCATGCGGGCCACAAGGCCGCCCAACGCACCAACTCACAACCACACTGTAGGAGCCTGCCTGCAGGCGAACAGCCCAGGGACCGCCCAGCCCCCCCTTCGCCTGCAGGCAGGCTCCTACAGTGATCACGCCAATTCCAACTAAAAATAACGAGAGGCAAACATGCGCGGTGTTTTTCTCGATACCCTCACCATGAAACTGGAAGAACTGGATACCTCAGCCCTCGACCAGTCCCTCGACCATTGGGAATTTTTTGAAACAACTGCCGCCGAAGAAACTGCCGAGCGTATCCAGAATGCCGACGTGGTCATCACCAACAAGGTCGTACTCGACCACACGCTGATCGAAAACGCCCCCAACCTGAAACTGATCTGTGTCTGCGCCACTGGCACCAACAATATCGATCTGGACGCGGCGGCGGACAGAAATATTTCGGTAAAAAACGTGGCCGGCTACACCGGCAGCTCCCTCGCCCAGCACACCCTTGCGCTGCTCCTGGCCCTCGCCACCCGCTGGCACCAGTATGCGGACGATGTGCAAAAAGGCCGTTGGAGCCAATCGCCGATTTTCTGTCGGCTGGATTACCCGGTAATCGAGCTGGCGGGTAAAAAACTCGGAATTATCGGCTACGGGGATCTCGGGCAGAAAGTCGCGGAACTGGGCGCGGCGCTGGGGATGGAGATCCTGATTTCCCAGTCCTTTAGCGGGGAACAAAAACCTGACAGGGTGCCGTTGGAACAACTGTTGACGGAAGCCGACGTGATCAGCCTGCACTGCCCGCTCACGGAACAGACGGATCAGCTGGTCAACCGGGCATTTCTTGCCTCGATGAAAGATTCCGCCTTCCTGATCAACACCGCGCGCGGCGGTCTGATAGACGAACCCGCGCTGGTCGACGCCCTGCGAAATGGCACCATTGCCGGTGCCGCACTCGACGTACTGAGTGTGGAACCGCCACCGGCGGACCACCCTCTGCTTGCCGCCGATATCCCAAACCTGATCATCACCCCACACAACGCCTGGATCAGCCGCGAGAGCCGCCAGCGACTTTTAGATGGAGTTGTAAATAACATCCTTCACTGGCGCCACCAACGGTAAACATGCCTCGCGACCACACGAAAGAAAAATAGACGCCAATATCTCCTGGCATTGCCACAGTTACGACCTTCTATTTTTCACGCTCAAAACGCGTCGTCTTTCGCAAAATTGAAAATTACTGGCATCAAAGTACTAATGTGGGAAAAATAATTTTGCCTTTCTCATTTTCTATACTACGGGCCGCGTCCGAGCTGAGCTGACATTTCTCCCTATTCAACAAATTCGCTGAAATACGACAACAATAAATCGCTGCAATCCATTCCCAGTGCCAATCCGGCAGACTGGACTCACAAAGTAAAAATTTGATTTACTCCCTCGGTCAACAGGAAGAAGTAAGGCTGTTTGAATCCCTGTCATGACAGCCCAATTCACAATAAAAGGAATTTCCCCATGGCGAAGCTCACCCATGCGGCCAGGCTACTCTCTGCCACCGCGTTTTTGCTGTTGTTCACAGCCTGCAGCAAAGACGCTCCAACCAATGAATCCGCAAATACCGAAAGTGATTTCAAACCCGTTGCCGAAATCACCAAAAATTCCACGCACTTTGCCGGCCTGTTCGATTTATACCAGAACGAAAAAAGCGGCAGTCTTTACCTGAAGATCCTGCCAGAGCAACTCGGCCAGGACATCATTCATCATATGCAGGTCAATAACGGCATTCCCGGAAACAACATTTTTCACACCATGGGAATGTACTTTGAGCCGCGGATTCTCCGCTTCGAGCGTTACTTCGACAAGATCCACGTGCGGCAGCAAAACACCATTTTTACCTTTGACAAGGAAAACCCGGTGAGTCGCGCCAACCATGCTAATCTCAACCTCCCACTGCTGGCCGCACTCGAAATCGAAGCCCGTGACAAGGACAGCGGCGCAGTCTTCATCAATGTGGACAGCCTGTTTCTCAACGACTCCCTGCGCCAGTTGAAACCATCGCCCAACCCCGAGGAAAAACCCGGGGACCGGCTTACCCTGGGGAAACTGAATGGAGACAAAACCCGCTTCACCAGTCTGCACAATTACCCGAAAAATACCGATGTGGTGGTCGAGTATGTTTACGACAACCCGGAGCCGGTCTTGCCAAAAGATTTTGGCGGCAACATTGCAGATTATGCACTGGGAGATGAACGCAGCCTGGCCTTCAGTATCCGCCATATTCTGATTCAGGCGCCGGAAAATGACTTTATACCGCGACCGGATGATCCACGCCTGGGCTATTTCACAGCCCTCAGACAGGTGATGACCTCGGACAGTGCAGCCCCTTACGGCGATTTCATCAATCGCTGGCACCTGGTCAAGAAAAATCCCCTGGTGGACGTTTCCGAGCCAGTGGAACCCATCGTGTGGTGGATCGAAAACACAACGCCACTGGAATACCGGGACACCATTCGCGACGCGACACTGGCGTGGAACCAGGCCTTCGAGCAGGCGGGCTTTAAAAATGCCATTCAGGTAAAAGTGCAGCCGGACGATGCGGACTGGGATGCGGGAGACCTGCGCTACAACGTGCTGCGCTGGACCGCGTCGCCACAACCCTTGTTTGGTGGACTCGGACCGAGTATCGGCGACCCCCGCACCGGCCAGATCCTTGGCGCTGACATCATGCTCGAACTGGTCGCCATGCAGAACAGATCGCGAATGGAAAATATATTCGATGTGCCGGCGAGTACAACACCCGCCACCACGACCACTTTCCATGCTGCAGCACAGTCTCATGCCCCCCTCTTTACGGGCAGCGCCTTTGGCACCGCGGCACTCGCCGCCATGGATGCAGACAAGGCCACCAGCAACCGTTTTTCCGAGGAGTTTCTGTATTTTCTGATCCTGCACGAGGTGGGTCACACCCTGGGGCTGAACCACAATTTCATTGCCAGCCAGCACCAGCCCCTGGCGTCGATATTCGATAATCAACACACCCGCGCCCAGGGCCTGACCGCATCCGTCATGGATTACCCCGCTCCCAACCTGTCGGCGGATGCGGACACCCAGGGACAGTTCTACGACGTTGCGCCCGGAGCCTACGACCGCTGGGCCATTGAATACGGCTATTCACCGGCGGTGGTCGACCCTCAAGAGGAGACGCAGCGCCTGTCGAACATCCTCGCCCGCTCCACCGACCCCGCGCTGGCCTTTGGCAACGACGCCGATGATATGCGCACCCCCGGGGCGGGTATCGACCCTCGCATTATGATCAATGACATGAGTGGCGATGCGATTGGCTATGCACAGAACCAGTTCGAGCTGACTCAGAAAATACTGGGCTCCCTGCCGAGCCGCCTGCTCAGGCAGGGGGAGTCCCGTCAGGAGTTGGTCAACGGAGCCAACGTTGCTCTGGCCCAATACGGCAGTGCGGCGCAAACGGTTTCCCGTTACATCGGCGGCGTTATGGTGGACCGGGCCATGGTCGGGCAGGAAGGCGGCAACGATCCCTTCCGCCCGATACCTGCGTCCGAGCAGAAACGGGCAATGGAAATACTGGAAGAATATGTATTCGCACCGGATGCGCTGGTACTTTCACCGGAGCTGATCAAACAGTTGCAACAGCAGCGCCGCTGGTTTTTCTTTTACGGAAAAACCGAAGACCCGAAAGTGCACGACCTGGTGTTGAATATCCAGAAGTCGGTGCTGGTTCATGTGCTGAACCCGGTAGTACTGAAACGCATTCAGGATTCGACGCTGTATGGCAATGGTTATTCCATGACCGACCTGTACGCCGACCTGAACCTCGCCATTTTCGCCGCGGACGCCACCGGCAATGTGGATAGTTTCCGGCAGAATCTGCAGCGGGAATACGTTGACCGCCTGGTTGCCATATCCGGCTCCAGCAAGGACGGCGCCCGCCAACAGCAGGCACAGGCACTGGCGAGATATTCCCTCAAGCAGATTGAACGACAGCTTGAAACCCAGGGTAACAACCCGGTTTCCCGTGCACACAAGGAACATATCCGGTTTGTCATCCGTCAGGCCCTGAACCCCAACGGCACAGCAAAAACCAACGCGGTCTAAACACAGACTTGCCCGGCGACCGACACGCGGTCGCCGGGTATCCCTCCCCAGCTCCATCGCGGTTTTACTGATCGGCGATCAGCACGTCACACAACACCTACATCCCACTCCCACCGCGACCGCGCATTTCTCCTGGCAATCTCTGGGTTTCACCGAAATTGACACTAGGATTCGATGAGTAACCTCTATTCCAGAAGGAGTTCTCCAATGGCGACAACAAAGGCCCCCAACAGCGGCGCTGGCCGTGAAAAGCTGCACAAGGCCTACAACCTTGCCGGTGAAGCCGCGCACGATACTGCGGAACACGTGAAGATGCGCGCGCGGGAAACGGCGGATCAAGTGAAAAGCCGCACCCGTGAAACCGTGGAAAAAGGTAAACAGCACGCGCACGATGTGACCGAACGGGCAGAAAATTCGATCAAGGCGCACCCGCTGATCAGTGTTGGTTGTGCATTTGCCGCCGGGTGGCTAATTGCGAAGATTCTCAAATAACTCTCCCTTCAGTATGTATACCCGCGAGCAAGTGGTCGACATTTCCCTCATGCAACATCGGTACGCAGGTGAACGGTTGTTAAGAAACCAGCAAGCGATAAATGCTGGGTAAAAATTGAGATGACCGGATGAAAATTGAGATGACCTGATGAAAATTGAGAGGAGCGGCAACTGATGGCCGCGCATGACAAGTCCAAACAGCAGCACGATGCCTCCCGCGCGTCCGCGCAAAGTGACCCGGAAGAGGAATCCTCGTTTACCGATCCCGCGCAGGACTGTGCCGGTGTTACTGAGGATTTCCATGGACTGCTTGAGCGCGCGGAAGCCACCATGACGCTGGCCACTGCTTGGGCTGAGAATTATTCCAGTCTCGTGCGGCTGGAGTTTCAGCGTACGCTGGGTGCAGGGAAGCGCATCGTGGTGCTGCTACTGTTGCTATTTTTCCTGGCCATCGCCCTGATCGAGAGTCTCTGCGCGGGGGCGGGTTTACTCGGCTATTACTTTTTCAATTCCATCTATATCGGCTTCGGTATTTTCGTGCTGGCGCAGTTGCTGATTGTTACCGCTCTCCTGCTGTCACTGCGGAAGCTACGTGCGTTACTGGGTTTTGAAGAATCCCGTAAACAGGCTCAACAGGCGTTGAATGATGTCTCTGCGCTCTTTAAACAGGCAAATTGAACTTCACTGCGAGGAGATGGATCTGCAAAGACGCAGCGCTCTGCGCCTGCTGCAACAACAGCGAACCCAGGCGCTGATGCAGGCACAAAGCGTGCCCCTGCCACTGGCGATGGCGGTGGCTTTTGCCGGTGGCTTCCTTGTCCAGCGGATATTCCGCAATCCACATCCGCGAACACTGCTGAATTGGTACCTGACCTGGCAGGCACTCTAGTGGTTCACGTAGTGGTCCGGGCCTTGGCTTAGGTTCCGGATTTCGCCACACTCAGTGTTTCTCCCGCCCCCCCGGGGCGGTTGCCGATGTCGATGATTTTTTTGGCCACGTCAACCAGCTTCAGGTTCATTTCCATCGCCCGCTGCTGCATGGTGCGATAGGCCTCTTCCTCGTTCAAGCGCAGGCTGCGCATCAACACGCCCTTCGCCCGCTCGATCAGTTTGCGTTCGTTCAAAGCCCGGCGAGCTTCCTCCAGCTCTTCACTCACCCGACGAATATGCGTCACCTGGGAACGGATCAGGTCGTACAGGGAATGCGTCAACGTCTGCCCGTGCAACGCCGGCACGCTGGTCGCCGTAGCGCTGCCATACAGGCCCGGCACCTCCGGATCGAATAACACTGTCAACGCCGGCACCCGGTCCCAAACGGCGGACTTCATCATTTCCAGTTGCGCATAGTGGTGGCCAAGTTCCGCCTGTGCTTCGGCGACACGCTTGCGACTGGCCTCGCGCAATTTCGCGGTGATGGCATTCTCCAGGCGATGCATGGCGTCGATACGCGCGGTAGCCAGCTGGTACCAGACTTCGCTGATCTCGGAGGCAATCGGTTCACCGTCCTTGAGCGCGGCAATCATCAGGCGTAAACGCTGCAGATCGCGCGCATCCTGGCTGTCTTCTATCGCCTGCCAGCGCGCCAGCTCCACGTTTCCGGCGAATTCACAGAACACTTCCAGGCTGTGGCGCTGGCAGTCCTGTAAGTGGTTCAGGCGTCCGTGCAGGCTTTCATCGAAACTGCTGCCGGCAAAGCCGATGGCCCCCCAGGCGCGCTCCTGACCGGCAAATTCTTTCGCCTGCATAAAGTTGCCCAGGGCCACGAGCAATCTGGTTACTTCGGGATCATCCGCCACATCCGCAGCTTCCAGCACCACCGACAGCAAACCGGCAATCAGTCGGCAATATGCATCCGTGGATTCCAGTGCACTGACTTCAAAGGCATCGATATGCCGGCGCAGATTGACCAGTTCATCCAGACCGTGGAGAGCGTAAGCGATACCGTTCAGCAGCCGCATATCTCTGGGGCTGTCGTAGCGACCAGGTCCCAGATACTGCTCGTGCAGCAGTTGGCGAAACCCCCCTTCACTGTCGCTGCTGCAGTGCATCTGATCCTGGCGGTGATCCGCAAAACGAGCCCCGGAAGAAACCAGATAGATGTTGCTGATACCGCGCTCGCGCTGTAGCTGATGCACCAGATCAGAAACCGTCGTCACCAGTTCACAACTGCGCACCAGTCGCTGCAGCGCCTGAATCTCTGCGCGTTTGGCTGCCAGCAGAAATTTTTCTGCATCCTCTCTGTGATTGGTCATGACTCCGCGTTCCCCGAAAAATAATCCCTATTCTGAGCTGAGCAATAAACATTCCAGTAACAAGTTACGGCTTCAAAAATTTTCGATGCCAGAATCAGGTGGCACCATTTCAGTGCAAACAGGAAAATTCGCACCAGCATAAATCACTAAATAAGGATTTTTACGTCATTCTTTCGTAGAAGCCGCTAAAACCCCGCCGTTAATCCGTACTTTGGCAATGAAAATTTACTTTCCGGTAAGTTGGCACCGAGATTGCTATCAATTCCCTGTAGCGCGCTGTATGGCCTGGCCCATGCCGCTCACCAGGCCAGAGGCCTGCGACAAATAGAACACACTGGATAAAGGCGTCCATCACTTTCCGGCAACGGCCGGTCTGTGTGGGCGCTTTTTTTTGTGCCCCGAATTTCCAGTGCTGACGGACTGTTGCGGTACCGGATCGCTGAAATTCCTTGCACAGGTGGACACCCGATCCTTAAACACTCAATAAGGTGAAAACTATGGCTTATCTCGTTCCAACCGAATTTGTGACCAAAATGGTCGACGCCGGGGAATCCAAAATCTATATGTCCACCCGCGATACCCTGGTACGCGCGTATATGGCCGGCGCCATCCTCGCCCTGGCCGCGGTATTTGCGGTGACCGTCGCGGTTGCCAGCGGCTCCCATCTGGTGGGGTCCATCCTGTTCCCGGTGGGCTTCTGCATGCTCTACCTGATGGGCTTTGATCTGCTGACCGGAGTATTCGTTCTCGCGCCACTGGCATGGCTGGACCGTCGCCCCGGCGTCACCTGGGGCGGCATTCTGCGCAACTGGGGCCTGGTATTCCTCGGCAACTTCGCCGGCGCGCTCACCGTCGCGGTGATGATGGCCTTTGTGTTCACCATGGGTTTCAACACCGAACCCGGCGCAGTTGGCGCCAAGCTTGCCGCTGTTGGTGAAGCCCGGACCCTGGGGTACGCGGAATACGGTGCCGCTGGCTGGTTCACCATTTTCCTGCGCGGCATGCTGTGTAACTGGATGGTCTCCATGGGTGTGGTAGGCGCAATGATTTCTACCCATGTCAGCGGCAAGGTACTCGCCATGTGGATGCCCATCATGCTGTTCTTTTTTATGGCCTTCGAGCACTCCGTGGTAAACATGTTCCTGTTCCCCACGGCGATCATGATGGGTGGCGATTTCTCCGTGCTTGACTACTTCATCTGGAATGAAATCCCGACCGCACTCGGCAACCTGGTAGGCGGTCTGGCGTTCACCGGCCTGACCCTGTACAGCACTCACTACAAAACTGCCCCCAAGCGTCAGCTCACTGCTGCCGTTGACAGCAAGGCGGGTAACGAGGCCCTGGCCTGATAGCCGTTTGAGCCCCGCACCTGCGGGGCTTTATTTTTCTATGAATAACACACTCTCCCTGGAAATCGGCCACTACACCAGCGCAGGGCTGAAACCGGAAAATCAGGACAGCTGCGGTGCCCGTGTGCCACTGGATCCGCAGCTGGGCTTGAAAGGCGCTGCCTTCGCCATCGCCGATGGCATCAGCTCCAGTCCGGTCAGCGCCATCGCCAGTCAGACCGCAGTCAAAAGTTTTCTCGACGATTACTACTGCACCTCGGATGGTTGGAACGTGCAACAGGCTGCGGAGCGCGTACTCAAGGCAACCAACGCCTGGCTTTATGGCCAGACCCAGCAAAGCCCCTATCGTTTCGAAAGAGACAAGGGCTATGTCTGCACCTTCAGCGCGGCGATTCTCCAAGGCGCTGAAGCCCATCTTTTTCACTTGGGTGACTCGCGAATTTATCGCCTGCGTCGCGGCACGCTCGAACAACTCACCCATGATCACCGCAAATGGGTTGGCGAGGTACACAGCTACCTGAGCCGCGCCCTCGGCGCATCCCAACGGTTGGACGTCGACTACCGACAGGTGTCACTGGAACCCGGAGACCTGCTTGTTTTCACCACCGACGGGGTACACGAAACACTGCCGCACGAGTTCCTGACCGAACAACTGGCACTGCCAACCACCAGTTTGAATACCACCGCAAAAGCCCTGGTCGACGCAGCGCTTGCCAACGGCAGCAACGACAATCTCACGGTGCAACTGGTGCGCGTCACCGGTTTGCCCGAACCCGTGAAAACTCCGATGGAACAGGCGGGCAGCTTGCCACTGCCGCCTCTGCTAAAAGCTGGTGACAGCCTGGACGGCTACATCATCGAGCGCGAGATCCACGCCAGTAGCCGCAGCCATGTTTATCTGGCTACGGATAAGTCCAGCGGTATTCAGGCAATCCTGAAAATGCCGTCCATCGACCTCGCGGACGACCCCGCCTACCTGGAAAGATTGCTGATGGAAGAGTGGATTGCGCGCCGGGTCAACAGCACCCATGTGGTGCGCGCCGCTACCAGCCACCGCCCACGCAATTTTCTGTATACCGCGATGGAAGTGGTTGAAGGACAGACCCTGCGCCAGTGGATGACCGACAACCCGGACCCTCAGCTGGAAACCGTGCGCCGTATCGTTGAGCAGATTGCCAGTGGACTGCAGGCCCTGCACCGGGCTGAAATCCTGCACCAGGACCTGCGCCCGGAAAATATCATCATCAGCCCGGCCGGCACCGTTACCGTGATCGACCTTGGCTCTGCGAGGGTCGACGGTATCGCCGAAACCTTTTCAGCTACCATTTCAGCCACCTTCGCCACAACCGACATCGAAGACAATCCAGATTCCGCCGTGAACAGTGGCCAGCAAATTCTTGGCACCGCGCTCTATACCGCGCCGGAATATTTCCTCGGTGATATGGGCTCCGCGCGCTCGGACCTCTTTTCACTGGCAGTACTTACCTACCACCTGCTATCTGGCGAGTTCCCCTATGGCACTCAGGTTGCCCGCTGCACAACGGTCGCAGCGCAACACAAATTGCGTTATCGCAGCGTGCTGAGTGAAACCCGCGCGATTCCCGCGTGGATAGATGCCACCCTGAAAAAGGCCCTGCAGCCGAATCCACGGCTGCGCCACGAGGCCCTGTCTGAATTTGTCTACGAGCTGCGACATCCGAACCCGCAATACCTGCACGCCACGCGCCCGCCGCTGATGGAACGCTACCCGGTGCGCTTCTGGCAGTCTGTCAGCGGCGTGCTGCTGTTGACCGTTTTGTATCTGTTGAGTCTGATTTCCTCTTCTGCCTGAACCAACCCGAAGTGAACAACCCGAAGTGAACAACCAAAGTGAACAGCAACAGTAAACAACAAGGGAGCATCACAATGATCAGTAACCGCCAGCAAGTGACCGATAGGATTCTCACCGCCAAGGTGAAAAAAGACCTGAAGTGGTCCCAGGTTGCCGACGCCGTAGGCCAGTCCAAGGAGTGGACCACTGCCGCCTGCCTCGGGCAGATGACCTTTACTAAACAACAGGCCGAAATCGTGGGTGAGCTGTTCGATCTCGACGACGAAGCTGTCGCCTGGTTGCAGATCGCCCCCTACAAAGGTTCCCTGCCCACCGCCGTGCCCACCGATCCACTGATTTACCGCCTGTACGAACTGGTGAATGTCTACGGCACCACCATCAAGGAACTGATTCATGAGGAATTTGGCGATGGCATCATGAGTGCGATCGACTTTTCCATGGATATCCAGCGGGAAGAGGACCCCAAGGGCGACCGCGTAAATATGGTGATGTCCGGCAAGTTCCTGCCCTACAAGATGTACTGAGCCTCAGCGGATATCTCGGCGCCGGCGGCGTGACCGCTGCCGGCGTCACGTCCCTGCAACCTGTCGCTGCCACACTCGTATACAATACTGGTCCAGCTACGAGACCCGTTGGTATGAGCTTGAGTACAGCGTCCTCCCCTGACACCCCCACACAAAACTCTGTTTTCGATTCCTCGCTGACCGTGGAAACAGCAGCCGCGCAACTGGCAGATTTCATCCGTCGCCACCCGAGGTTAACGGTGCTGACCGGCGCCGGTGTCAGTACCGATTCCGGCATTCCCGATTACCGCGATCACAACGGACAGTGGAAGCGCAAGCCGCCGGTGGATCACCGGGAGTTTATGGCGAGCGCGGCCACCCGCCAGCGCTATTGGGGCCGCGCACTGATCGGGTGGCCGGTGATCCGCAATTCGGCACCGAATCCGGCACATTTTCACCTGGCGGAGCTGGAGCGGCGCGGGCATATCAATCTGTTGATCACACAGAATGTGGATCGGCTGCATCAGCGGGCGGGGAGCACGCGGGTCGTTGATCTGCACGGGCGCGCGGATGAGATTCGCTGCATGGGTTGTGACTACCGGGTGATGCGGCAGCTGGTACACGACCGCAGTTATGACCTGAACCCGACCTTTCGCCACTACACCGCGGAGACGGCGCCGGATGGGGATGCAGACCTGGAAGTGGATTTCAGTAATTTTCAGGTAGCCGACTGCCCGGTTTGTCACGGAATTCTGAAACCCGACGTGGTCTTCTTTGGGGATAACGTGCCAAAGGCACGGCTGGAGCAGTCACTGGCTGCCCTGCGCGATAGCGACGCGCTGCTGGTAGTTGGGTCCTCACTGATGGTCTATTCGGGATTTCGATTTTGCCGCATTGCAAAAGAGTGGAACAAGCCGCAGGCGTCTCTCACCCTCGGACGCACCCGCGCCGATGACCTGATTGACCTCAAGCTGAATACCCGGATCGCGGAAACACTGGCCACGGTGCTGCAGCAACTGTAAGTGCCATCGAAATCCCCCGCGCGCTTTCTTCTTTAGCCTGCTTTACTCTGCACGCAAACCCCAGCCAAATACCGGAAGACAGGTCAGCTTCGGCACGCCAAAGCACAGTAACTGCCGCCACTTCAGCGGCAGCCGGTGCATTTTTATCACCCCAGACCAGCACAAAATAATGGCAGGCATATTTACTCGCGAAAAAAATTCTCCATCAGAATCTATTAGCAATTGAGCTGACTGAAAAATAACACGTCGACGAATGGATTCTTCATGGAAGCGCATACTCCAGCCCACGCCATTAATCTGCAAACATCAACGCCCGCGCCAGAAAAATCCGGATTCAGCCTGAATGTCGAGCTTACCCTGGAGGGCGCAAAAAAATTGCTTCACTATTGGGAGCGCACAGACCCGAGAAGCACGCCCAGAGTAGCTACGGCAAAAGCCGATTTTTTCCTGCCATTTCTCTCCGAGATACCCGGTGAAAAAACGCCCTATGTGGTGCAATGGAAAACAAACGGGATACCCGATGGAATACTGATAGGCCGACTGAGTGTTAGGCGCCCGCTAATAGAAATCGGCAATTGGCGGGTTCCGATGCCACGGCTTCGCACCCTGAACATTACCGAGGGTGGACTTGAGGCACTGAGCGCAGAAACTGCCCGGCAGCAGAAAAAATACCTGCAAGAGTTACTGGCCGACGGGAATCTGGACTGCATTTCCATATTTCGCCTGTCGCCGGAGGGGGAAATCGGACAATTGCTCGAACATGGACTCAACCGCCCAGGCGATGGCAACCCGGAAAAAATGGCCCGCTGGTTCACCGAACTCGTTGATCGCCACGGAAGCCCGGTCGCCACCAATTCGGCAAAAACACGCAGCGGATTTCGCCGCAAAGACCGCAAGCTGGTTGAGGCGTTTAACGGTTCCGTTGAAGTACGGGAAATTCGCGACCCGGCAGACGTCGCTGGTTTTTTAAAGGTGGCCGTTAACATCGTAGCCGCCAGCTATCAACAGAGCATCGGCGTGGGAGTAAAGGACGATGCGTCCTGGAAAAGTGTGTCGAGAATCCACGCCAGCAACGGCAGCTTCCGCGGCTACCTGCTGGAAGCCGCAGGCGAACCCATTGCCTATATCGTAGGGCCGTTAGTAGACGGTACCTTTACCCTGCTGGCCACGTCCTTTCTCCCACAATACGGAAGATTGGCACCGGGCACCTATTTGCTTCGCAGAGTAATCGAACGACTACAGGACGAAGGCGTTCGCTGGATCGACTACGGTATTGGCGATTACAGTTACAAAGAACTCTATGGCACCTGGCGGCGGGAAGATGCTTCAATGAATTTTTACGCGTCGTCACCTAAAGCACGTGCTGCCAGGCTGCTAAACAGCCTGGCCAATACCGCCAACCGATTCCTTCAATCCAGCGGCCTGCTGAAGCGTCTCAAGCACATACGCCGACTTGTTATCGACCGTCTGAGAAAAACCTAAGCAGACGCGTATTCCCCGTAGCGCGATCGTTGAACTGCAGCAAACGTTCGATCAGTTATTTTCACCCTGCTCAGAGAGCTTATCTTCCGTGCGAAGTTCAAAGTCACTGGCATCGTGTCGCTCGTGCAACTGCTCGGAAGGGTCGCCCCAGGTGCGGTTCACCATATTCCCACGTTTGACGGCTGGACGCTGGCCAATTTCATCCACCCAGCGATTTACATTTTTGTAGGTGTGGGCTTCAAGAAACTCCGCGGCATCGTAGGCCTTGTTTTTTACCACCGCACCATACCAGGGCCAGATGGCCATATCGGCGATGGTGTACTCCTTACCGGCAATATACGGATGCTCGGCCAGCTGGCGATCGAGAACGTCCAGTTGGCGCTTGACCTCCATGGTGTAGCGATTAATTGGGTATTCGTATTTTTCCGGCGCGTAGGCGTAGAAATGACCAAAACCACCGCCAAGAAATGGCCCCGCCCCCATTTGCCAAAACAGCCAGTTCAGGGCTTCGGTACGCTGTTCCGGCGTGTGCGGCAAAAAGGCGCCGAACTTTTCCGCCAGGTACAGCAAGATAGAGCCTGACTCAAACACGCGGATCGGCGGCGTGGTGCTGTGGTCTACCAGTGCGGGGATTTTGGAATTGGGGTTGATATCCACAAAGCCACTGGCGAACTGGTCGCCTTCGGTAATGCGGATCAGGTGAGCGTCGTACTCGGCGCCCTTGTGTCCCAGTGCCAGTAGCTCTTCGAGCATGATCGTCACTTTGACACCGTTGGGGGTAGCCAGAGAATAGAGCTGCATCGGGTGCTTGCCCACCGGCAGTTCTTTTTCATGGGTGGAACCGGCGATGGGGCGGTTGATATTGGCGAACTGACCGCCACTTTCAGAATCCCATTTCCAGACCTTGGGTGGGGTATACACATCCGACATATCAACGACTCCAGCTTCGATGGGTAAATGTAATTTGGGGAGGCTTATCAATTTAATTGGCGTGCTTCACGCGCAGCCGCGCGATGATATCACCGGCAACTTTTTCCCCGTACAGAGAAAGACCACCCTGGCGAGCCCTGGCAACCCATAGGCGCGCTTCCTGCGCGTCGCCAGTCTGGTCGCGTACGGATAACATCCCGGCAAGGTTTAGCATATTGCTCACATCCCCGGGAACCAGATCAGCTAACTCGCGACGGATGTTGATCACGCGGTCGTGCTGATCGGTCCGCCTCAATGCGGCCGCAATGCGATTCAGATACATAGGGTAGAAATCCGGGTAGTACTCCTGCAACGGCTTCTCCAGGGTTTCCAGTACCGCAAGGGATTCCGTATAGCTACGCTGCTGATACAAGGCATTGGCGTAGCGATAGCGTATCAAGGGATCCTGACAGTCCAGTTTGGTAACCAAGTAGGCCAGTGCCTGAATCTGGTCGTCAAAAGCCTTCAGAGTGCGAGGGTCTCCACGCCCCAGTTCATCAAATAACCGCGCCCATTTGGCATAGTTGCTCAAGCCAACGTCCACCGCCCAGTCAGAATGCTCCCCCTGGCAAGGGGAGGGGGATGAGCCATATGCGGCCAACTCAACCTGATCCCGCGGCCGCCCACGATACGCAAACGCCTCCACTGCCGTGTCGTAGCTGCGATTGGGCTCCGTAGCTACTGTGGGAAAACTGAATATAAGCAGCAAAACAGCCGCAAGCGGTCCAAGCAAGGTAACAAATTGGGGGCTTTTTCCGGGGTTAGTCAACATGACTCAAGTTCCATCTTTAATTTCAAGTTGAATATCGATTCTCTACATCCGCGTGTGGATTTGTATACGCCTTCTCATCAATCACGGCAAAGGACCAGCTCTAAAAACAAACTGTTGGGATCGTCGGTGTACTCTGCAAAGGGAGGGCACTCAGTAAACCCGTGGCGTCGATACAGTCGGTGTGCTGGCTGGAAGAACGCCATGGAACCGGTTTCCAAGCTGAGGCGTGTATAGCCCCGCCGACGTGCCTCAGCGATGATGTGCTGCAACATGGCACTTCCCACACCCCGCCCCCGCGCATCGGCGCCGGTACGCATGGACTTGATTTCGCCATGGTCCGCAGACAGCGCCTTCAGCGCGCCGCACCCTACCAGCTGGTCTCCGTCATATACCGACCAGAAAGTAATGTCCGGCTGGCGCAGCCCGTCCAGATCCAGGGCGTGTTTGCTCTCCGGGGGCGAGGTAGCACGCATATCATCGATATGCGTCTGTAAAAGCTCGGCAATTTCCTTGCCCGTGAGGTCATCCCGAATGATTTGTAGTCCTTCCAGCATCGTCAGCGCCCCAATTTTTAGGGTTGGATATGATGCCAGAGTTTACCTCAATTCTACTGAGGGAGCCCCCGACTACTATTTCCACTTGCGCCGAATCAGCCAAATTATTATTCCTCTTACGACACGAGCGCCACCTTTAATCTCGCGAGTGGTTGCTTTCAATTTTTTGGACAAGTTGTTATACGCTTCCCTTGTCGGGTATGGCATAGCCCAGCACCAAGTGATTCACACGGATCACAAGTTTCTATCTCGCACTCGCGAAGGGCACGACACATGGCACTCGCAAAGTTTCCGAAAATAACCTGTTTCTATCCGTGTGCCCGCGAAGGGCGCGACCGATCTTGTCTGTGTCATGCCACAGCATCACCATGTTTCTATCCACGCGCCCGCGAAGGGCGCGACGTTTTATCTCCAATGTTTTTTCGCTTGCTTTTTTGTTTCTATCCACGCGCCCGCGAAGGGCGCGACCAGCAGGCGCAGTGATACCAGGAATGCGATAAATCGTTTCTATCCACGCGCCCGCGAAGGGCGCGACGTCATATACTCTCGGAACGCCGTTTTTATCGGTGTTTCTATCCACGCGCCCGCGAAGGGCGCGACGGTGTGTGATGACGGGCTATGCGAGGAATACCAGGTTTCTATCCACGCGCCCGCGAAGGGCGCGACGGGCCAGCAACGACCCGTTTGCGAAGCGTCTGCTGTTTCTATCCACGCGCCCGCGAAGGGCGCGACAGCGTACACATTAATTTTTGTTTCGTTGAGACAGGTTTCTATCCACGCGCCCGCGAAGGGCGCGACCTGCTGGCTATCGGCAGCGTGGCCAATCGTTCACTGTTTCTATCCACGCGCCCGCGAAGGGCGCGACATAGCGTCGCTACCCTGTGCGGTTGGTTCAGGTGTTTCTATCCACGCGCCCGCGAAGGGCGCGACTCGCGGTTCTGGTCGCATTTTTGCAGGAAGTCATTGTTTCTATCCACGCGCCCGCGAAGGGCGCGACCATGAAAAGAGCGTCGGCGCGGTCTGTGAGCGTGTTTCTATCCACGCGCCCGCGAAGGGCGCGACACCAGCGGCCGGAAATAGCCTACAGGCCAAGGGAGGTTTCTATCCACGCGCCCGCGAAGGGCGCGACTCCTTGTGTATTTTTCCGATATTGGGTGACACAAGTTTCTATCCACGCGCCCGCGAAGGGCGCGACGTGGTCTTGGACTGCTTCTTCGGCACCTTGAGTCCGTTTCTATCCACGCGCCCGCGAAGGGCGCGACGGTGTGCGCTTCCATCCACAACTGCAGGTGGGTGGTTTCTATCCACGCGCCCGCGAAGGGCGCGACGCAAACATCCAATTTTCCATAAGCTCTTTAATAGGTTTCTATCCACGCGCCCGCGAAGGGCGCGACGCAGACAATCATCAACTCCGCCAAGGTGGAAGTGGTTTCTATCCACGCGCCCGCGAAGGGCGCGACCCAGGTCTACGCACGCTATGAGCGCAGGCACAAAGTTTCTATCCACGCGCCCGCGAAGGGCGCGACCCGCCAGACGCAGCAACACCCCCGCCACCAGGCAGTTTCTATCCACGCGCCCGCGAAGGGCGCGACAGCGAGGCCGGCGAAAAGCTGCGCGCCCTGGCGGGTTTCTATCCACGCGCCCGCGAAGGGCGCGACAACAAGGCCCATAGCAGCCATGCCGACTGCGGTAGTTTCTATCCACGCGCCCGCGAAGGGCGCGACCTTGCCGCTGCGGTTGGCGGACGCCAGCGCCCGGTTTCTATCCACGCGCCCGCGAAGGGCGCGACCGTCAAACGGTAGCCAGGCAAACACGTTTTCCATGTTTCTATCCACGCGCCCGCGAAGGGCGCGACCCAAGTCGTCGGCCAGGCGGTGGAGGCGTTCATTGTTTCTATCCACGCGCCCGCGAAGGGCGCGACAGATCCGCGGTACCAACGCGCTCGCCGGCTCGGCAGTTTCTATCCACGCGCCCGCGAAGGGCGCGACTGTTGACCAGAGTGGGCACCCAATCAAGGACAGAGTTTCTATCCACGCGCCCGCGAAGGGCGCGACATTCGGGATGCGTATAATCGCGCCCGGATCAAAGCGTTTCTATCCACGCGCCCGCGAAGGGCGCGACGGTGGGGCTGATTTGGATATTGAGGGGATAACATGTTTCTATCCACGCGCCCGCGAAGGGCGCGACGTGTAGTGCGCGCGGTATAATTTGCCCTCCCACCAGTTTCTATCCACGCGCCCGCGAAGGGCGCGACGATAAAAACGGCGTACAGCGAAAATATGACGCGGGTTTCTATCCACGCGCCCGCGAAGGGCGCGACAGTTGACCGCGGTTACCGTTGCACTGCCCGTGTTGTTTCTATCCACGCGCCCGCGAAGGGCGCGACTTGACTATTCCAGGAGCTACCAGACGCAGCGCCGGTTTCTATCCACGCGCCCGCGAAGGGCGCGACCCGAAGCTTTTAAAAGACCCATTGGGGCCGTGATGTTTCTATCCACGCGCCCGCGAAGGGCGCGACTCCATCTTCGTATCTCTCGCCCACACCATCCACGTTTCTATCCACGCGCCCGCGAAGGGCGCGACGACCGATTCAGGTCCCGAAGTTTTGTTGCATCAGGTTTCTATCCACGCGCCCGCGAAGGGCGCGACCGTCCAGGCGGTTTTCCCCGTAGCCGTTTTCGGAGTTTCTATCCACGCGCCCGCGAAGGGCGCGACTGGTTGTTTCCTCAGAAATTGTCGTTGGTGTTTATGTTTCTATCCACGCGCCCGCGAAGGGCGCGACTCGAGGCGCAGGGCCAGCTGGATATTACCAAGCTGTTTCTATCCACGCGCCCGCGAAGGGCGCGACTGGACCACCAAAGCCAGCTGGATATCACCAAGCTGTTTCTATCCACGCGCCCGCGAAGGGCGCGACTTGTGCTGTCGTTGCAGCAGCAGGTGGAGGGCAAGTTTCTATCCACGCGCCCGCGAAGGGCGCGACCTGGCTAAAAAATGACACGTTGCCCAGGGACCCGGTTTCTATCCACGCGCCCGCGAAGGGCGCGACCTGCCGGCACTAGTGCCCAAGGCGTTGTTGTAAACGTTTCTATCCACGCGCCCGCGAAGGGCGCGACAGGGTTTTTGTGAGGTGCGGGCACTTATAACGCCGGTTTCTATCCACGCGCCCGCGAAGGGCGCGACTTGCCCCCGGCCTCAAGTACTACGGCTGACCCATGTTTCTATCCACGCGCCCGCGAAGGGCGCGACGTCCAGCGCAGCGGCACCCGCGTAGGCACCCGTGGGTTTCTATCCACGCGCCCGCGAAGGGCGCGACACGACCAGCGCACCTGTTCCGCACCATCAAAGCGGTTTCTATCCACGCGCCCGCGAAGGGCGCGACGACGTCCACCAGCGGGGTCGCGGTGAGTACGCCTGTTTCTATCCACGCGCCCGCGAAGGGCGCGACGCTGGCTTGTTGTAGTCGCGGCGCGGGATAGTGCGTTTCTATCCACGCGCCCGCGAAGGGCGCGACCTTCGGGGACGTTTTTGTCGTAGTCCGAAATCGTGTTTCTATCCACGCGCCCGCGAAGGGCGCGACTCACGGCAACGTGATCAGCTCGTTTACCGTTGAGGTTTCTATCCACGCGCCCGCGAAGGGCGCGACTGGGCGTACTCGATCAGTCCGGCATGGTGTTGCAGTTTCTATCCACGCGCCCGCGAAGGGCGCGACTGCCCTGTCCTTCGCGCAAACCGCCAACACGTCAGTTTCTATCCACGCGCCCGCGAAGGGCGCGACTGCTCGGGATACGCGACACGGCGGTCTGCGAATTTGTTTCTATCCACGCGCCCGCGAAGGGCGCGACGTATCGCCAGCAGGAATTCTATTTGGCCCTGGGTGTTTCTATCCACGCGCCCGCGAAGGGCGCGACCCACTGAGGGTTTTGAATATGTACGGGCGTTATGTTTCTATCCACGCGCCCGCGAAGGGCGCGACGGCGGCAGCCGGTGCGCCCCCACTTTGATAACCAGTTTCTATCCACGCGCCCGCGAAGGGCGCGACCGCGCAATTGTAAGTTGTTAAGGGGAAAAGAGAAATTCTGCAATTTCCGCTAATCAATGCAGTTCGGAAAATATAGGGCCAAATGATGCGTAGAAAAAATGAGCAACCATCAGAAAATCAATATGTTAGGACTCCGCTACCCCCCCAGGGTTCGCATGAGTACTGGAGGTCAGCGGCTACAGAATCAACGCGTCGCGAAGAGGATCTTCGACCTGTTTGGCTCCGAAATGCTCGACCCGCTGGCGACCTCGCTTGCCGAGAGAATAGAACCTGAGACTATCTTCGTCCGACTCATAAGTTTCCAGTAGCCGATTCTTGAGGAAGGTAAACTGGGCTGGGTCAACTTCGCATTCGAATACGGAGTTCTGAACTCGGACACCGTAGTCCAGGCAGATTTTCGCGATGTTTCTCAGTCGTCTACGACCCTCCGCCGTAGTAACGCTGACATCGTAAGTGACGAGAACTAGCATTTCATTTCACCACGTAGGGTGTATAGCACTCTGTATCCCCTCTTAGATGCCGGGCCAACAGCAGAGCTTGACTGTGAGGTAACAGGCCAATTGGCAACTGCTCTTGTAGATAAGGGTGCGTTAACTCCTCCTGCTTGCGCTGCTGGTAAAGTGTTAAAAGCTTTTTCCGGGCGTCTTCTTGTAGTCGCACAGCCCCACTCGCTTCAGTGACAAAATCTCCGGACTGGATCTGTCGACGATTAACCAGTGTGAGGACAAAGCGGTCAGCCCAAGAGGCTCGGAATTCCTCTAGAAGATCCAACGCGAGACTGGCTCGGCCTGGTCGATCCCTGTGCAGAAATCCAACATAAGGATCGAGTCCCACTCCCTGTAATGCAGAGACACATTCCTGCGTAACAAGAGAATAAATAAAAGATAGCAGCGCATTGATAGGGTCTGTTGGTGGCCGCCTGACTCTACCACCAAACGCAAACCCGGAACCTCGTAGTAGCTCATCAAATACAGAGAAATAACAGCTCGCGGCATCGCCCTCGATACCGCGCACTTCATCTACAGATTTGGCAGTACGCGCACGTCTCAGACTGGATGCCAGTCTATCCGCAGCAGTAGTGAGTCTAGGATTATCGCCATGATTCCTGAGTTCCCTCAGAAGTACTGAACGGCTATTGGCGATTTTCGCTGCAACAAACAACCGAGCAATCTCTTTGCTGCGATCACTACAATCTGCCCAACGATATTGCGTTCTGCGCAGCAATACATTCCCGGTCTGACGCCCGTGAACTCTGGCGAGAAACCGACCGTATTCCGTATAAAATGCAATAGAAATACCATTTTCCGCACAGTAACCCATCAAGAACGGCGACACGGAAACCCGACCAAAACATAGGATTCCTCCCAGGGAAAGTGCTGGGAACTGACCTAATTTCTCGTCACCCTGTTTGATGACAATCGTTTCCCGATCCTTGTGCAGATAGCTTTCCTGACGGGTAATGTACAGAGTGTTGAGCAGTTTTTTCAAAATTCAAACAACTCCCTTGCATAGCGGACTGAGTTGTCGCGACGGAAACGATCTGGACCACACAGGTCTCTAAGCGAACAGGCTCGGCAGCGGCTATTGTCCGATATCGGCTTCGGCGTTTGGCCTAGCTCGATCAATGAGTGGCAGTTTTCAATCATCGAGAGAGTCAAATTACGTAGGTCAGGACTCAGCGCCACCAGCTCCCGCCGTCGAACTTCCCAGTACCAGATAGCGCCTTCAGTCACCTGAATGGAGCGCATTTCCTCGATACACAACGCCTGAGCACATACCTGAATGCGATCCCAGTCCACTAACTTGGGCTTACCCCGTTTGTATTCCACCGGGACAAAGCGCTCACTACCATGAACTTCCAACAGGTCGAGCTTCCCTGTCAGACGAAGATGCTCCGAGCGCAACATTACACTGCGCTCAAAACGTACATCCTTGCGCTGCTCGGCTACACCGGAATCCACACGCTCGTGCAGTATCCTCCCTTCCGCGGTATAGCGATTTTCTGCCCACGCCTGCTCTATATGAATCAGCGCGAACTGCCGCGGACAGTAGGCGTAGTGCTGAAGTGCAGAAAGGGGCAGAAAATCGTCCATAGTGCGACCTACAGTTTTTCCTCGACGGACACCCCTACTGGCAGGGATTCAGCATCGACCGTCACACGATAATCCTGGAAGCCACGAGCAGGAGAATCATCCTCACCTTCAACTCTCTCAACCTTGACTGATTCAAATAACTTGTGGGCCGGTGCATTACCCATCGGATGATCGTGCTTGAACACGATCAGTTTCCGTGCGGACATTTCACCGCGCGCAGCGGAACGATCGTGTTCGAACATGTTGATGAACGCACGCCACAGAAGCTCCAGATCGCCATCGGAAAATCCGGTGCGCTCGGCAAGTTTGGCCGATATGTATCCGTGGGCGCGGTAGAGACCATAAGGAACGATGTATTTTCGTCCCATAGTGCGCTCTTTCTCTAGATCCCGATCGTTGGTTACCGCCATGCGCGTGATGGAAACCTCCATGGGCACCACGGGATCAATCGAGGAAGCGAAAGCCATCTGGATGGGGCCTCGCACCTGGCCGGCGTTGATTTCAGTCGTCATCACGGCACCGAAGGCCCGCACATCAAAGAAATTTTTGCACATCCAGGCCGTCAACTCCCTGGCCTTGGCCTCCTCTTTTGGCAGTTTCTTGGGTACTGATTCAATATCAAGCGCTTCATAAGCCAGCTTGTGCTGGTTGTTCAACACCGACTTTTCCTGCATGTAAATTTTGTAACCAGCCTCAGCTTCTTTCTCCAGACTCACATAATTGCGAATCTTCCTCTTCAGGCAGACATCGGTCACCAGGCCCTGGTTGGTTTCCGGGTCCAGGCGCGGCAAGTTACCGGCATCAGGATCACCGTTGGGGTTGCCATTGGTTACATCAAACAAAAAAACAAATTCATAGCGGTTAGTGATGGCACTCATAATTCAACTCCTTCTTCAATACTGGATTCCTGACCGACGTAGCGGGCTTTGTTCTGGTGATAGTAACCAATGGCAAAGCGCCCTTGAGCCTCGATGCGCAGACTCTTCGGGAAACTTGGCAACTTATCAACGATTTCATTGATCTGCTTTGCAAGATTTTTCGCCGCTCCCCTGTTGTCTTTTCGCAGACGGCTGAGATGATGCTGGGCATTGCGTACTAACACTGGGAATACGATGGCCGGCGTGGCGGAAGCGGAACCGTAATAGCGATCACGAATTGTTGAGTTAACGCTACCCCCCAGGGCTTTTTCCTGTGCATTTTCTAGCACGGCGAAGAGCCGCCCCAGCAGGTAGCCAGGTTCGACATTTTCTATGTCTAGACTCATAGGGATCTCCTTTTCTTTCAATTTATTGGCAATACGCGCATCTCTGACCAATACCGCTTTACACAGAGCCACGCGCAAAGGCGAGATATCGCCGTCGGCACGCATACGCATGATTAGATTTGCAAGTAGGCTCTGGGGATAACGACCTCCAGTTAAAACTGCACGGATCATTTCCCCCGTCAAATTTGGTTTTACCTTCTCGTGAGCATTTTTTTTGATGTTCTTATTGTTATCGAACCGCTCATGTGGAGGAATTGTTTGCAACAATAACCAACCTACAGAAGGCTCCCTTTTCCAAGGCAGTGGCTGCAATTCCAGATCCCGATAATGCTGCGCCAGACGCTCGACAAAGCTGTGCAGTGATCCGGACTCCCAGAAACGTACCGATAGACGGGATGCATTGGGTGCGAGACCAAGTACGCACACTCTAGTGTCGTCTTCCAGTTCCGGATCGAGTTCTCTCATAGGTCGGCCCTTGGCTACGACTTCCAGAGCTGATCGCAGCTTATCAGCCTCAGAATCATCGGTCGCTGACGGGTCGAGTAGCCCGGAGAATAATCCCTCTGCCGCCTCCGCATTCGCAGTTGAACTGGATTCCGCCCAGAAAACTACCGAGGTATTCCCCAGCTGCAGTCGCTGGCGACTGCCTTTTCGGAGAAGATGATTTAAGGCCGTGGTATATCCAAATGCAGCATTTATTGAAACTGGCGCATTATCTCCTTGAACCTTCCCGTAAGAACTAAAGGCGGGATTTTCTCGATTGAATGAAACAATATTTGCCCCAGAACTCTGAGCACCATTAACTCCTTTCACAACAGGGTGAAGTCGCGCGATAGAATCTTCTTCTCCAGTCACCAAGCAAAGAGATTTACTGTCCTGCTCCTCTTCCCTGTGCCGCTGAGTGATAATTTTTTGCGCAACGGAACTTTCATGAAGATAGCAAAACTCTCCGTCGACACGAAAAACAACATTCGAATCCATCAACTCATCGCCAAAACGTGTGAGCCTATCGTATTTCTCATAGTCAGCAGGGTTCCAAGCGTCGAGAAATTTTAGAAACGCCACAACCGATGGATCTTTAACATCAGAAAGTGCTTCCTTATGCAACAGTTTAAACGCAAGATGCTCTTCACTTGCTCTCTTACTTGTTGAGCTTACCCCAAGTGCATAACTAGTTTTATCCCAGAGAAAATTTGATTTAACTCCAGATGTACGCTTTTCAGGCTGCGGCACACAAAGCAATCTCGCTTCAGGCCTCTTCCCTGTAGTATCAAGAATTTTCCACACATCAACTAACTCTCCCTTCTTGGACAAGAGCAGTACAAAGCTAATTTTCTCTTGGCTATACCCAAAAGGTGCCACGCCATCTACTTGCCTTGCCATTAGGCGCTGATAGTAGTTATTTAGTGCCGAGAGGATCATGCTTTTACCTCCTCACTGACAAACGGCGGAACCTCGATCAAGCCGTCACGCATGCAAGCGCGGAAGAATCGTGGTTCACAACCGTTCTTAAAATCGAAATCGTGTAGCATCCACCCTAGATCGCGCTCGCCAACCAGTGATACGTCCGGCTCCGGCTCACCTTCCTCAAAAAGACGGAAATTTGCCGGAAACTCACGCACACCCATACAAGGCGCATGGAAATATTGCCCCTTGCGTGCGCGACGATTGAAGATATCCAGGTGTTTACCTTCGCTGTCGTCTGCACCTGCCTTTTCGGTAATTTCAAAATGCGCTTCAATCACATACGCTACGTCACGCAGTACGGTGGCGGCACGCTGCTGTCGTTCTTTCGGATCGTCCACGTAATTGACCAGCCCCGCGGTAGTGCCGGCGTTCATTGCGGAACTCACGTTACGCGCACTGATCTTGCTGCCCACTTCATTTCGGCGTATCGATTCAAAGCGGATAGGTTTGAGTACCTGTATCCGATCGATTACCCAGCGGATGGCCGGCTTCCAATGAATGGCCTCCAGAATACCGCGTGCCGCCGAGGGGGTAATTACATCGTAACTTACCCTCTCCACTTTCATCTCCGGTCGGGTAAAACAGGCCCGCTCGCCCCAGACCATCAATCTTGTTCCGTATGCCATTGTTCCTCCAAGATCCACGCCACTATGCAGCGACTTGTTTACATCACCGATTTTTCCGCGCTGATAAACGACGGGTCGTCCCAGTCCAATCCAAATTTTTTGTGGTACATATCCTCATTCACCAGCTCCATAAACTGTTCGCCGAAGCGGTCAAACTGCACGGGCTGAATTGCCCCAGTGCCCCTCAGTGTTTTGAAAGCCTTCTCCGGCAACTGCACCAGATAGGGTTGTAGCCTGCGCGCAATGCCGCCACAGGATTCCGCCCACGCTAAAGCTCGCAACGCATTTTTTGCCTCGTCGTCGTAGGGCACAATGACAGGCAACATTTTGCTGTCGATCATGCGGAAATCCCTGGCCAGATTTTCGTAGGGAATACCATCCAATTGGCCGTCTTCCACCGATTTCAGCATGGGTGCGCCCAATTGATCCCGACCTTTCACCCAGTAGAGTTCACGGAAGTAATCTTGGATCGCATCCAAGGACAGCGGATTTACGTAGCGGCGGAAGACAGAGCGTGCAGCCCCGGCGAACTGCTCTACATCTGGTGGCGTGGGCCAGTCGCTGGCAACAGCAAACACGTATACGTTGCTTTCCACCGAATGCCGCCGCCCCTCGCGGTTGCAGCGGCCGGCGGCCTGGGCAATGGAGTCCAATCCAGCTTCAGCGCGAAATACCGTGGGGAAATCCACATCAACACCCGCTTCGATCAATGACGTGGCAATCAACCGGCAAGGCTCGCCGCTCTTTAACAGCTGCCGAATCTCCTTCAGCGCATGGCTGCGATGCTTGGCGCACATCAAAGTGGTGAGGTGGCGTGCACCCGGCAGATGGGAAATTGACTGATATAGGCTGCGGGCGTGGCGGCGGCTGTTGACGATACATAGTACCTGCTCACGCTGGGCTATCTCGGCCACCAGCTCTTCGTCGGTAAGCGGGCCGCGATAATGCACCCTTACCCGCTCCAGTTGTCTGAGCAGTTGTGCAGGCTCGGGGGCCAGCTCTCGCACATTCGTCAGCCCGCTTGCGAAGCCCTCTTCCACTTTCAGCGCTGGCTGCGTTGCAGTACACAGGACAAGACTGGTTCGATAGTTCATAGCCAGTTCATCCATTGCCGTAACGCAGGGCACCAGTAACTTGAGCGGCAGCGTTTGTGCTTCGTCCAGAATCACTACACTGCCGGCGATATTGTGCAGCTTGCGGCAGCGGGAGCTTCGATTGGCGAACAGGCTCTCGAAAAATTGCACCGAAGTGGTTACGACGATCGGTGCTTCCCAGTTCTCCATTGCCAGACGGAGCTTATCTATCGATTGCGGATCACTGCTTTTGGTCCCGTCATCAGTAAAGGCGCTGTGGTGTTCCAATACTGCCGCGTCGCCCAAATCGCCCAACGCCTGGCGGAATACCGCGGCGTTCTGCTCAACGATACTGGTGAAGGGAATTACGAAGATCACGCGGCGCAAGCCGTGGGCTATGCCGTGATCCAAAGCGAACGCCAAGGAGGCTAGCGTCTTCCCGCCCCCCGTGGGCACATTAAGAGAGAAGAGCCCTGGCGCTTGTCCCGAGTTACTACGCACATGCTCAAGTATCCCGGCACGGATACGGTTTACCTCGGAATCCGGCTTGAACTGGCTGAGCGTTTGATCCAACCGTTCCCGCAGCGCAGACAGGGATGGAAATACCTGGTCGCGGCCTTCTAGCCCCTTGTCCTTTTTGAGGTAAAAGGCCTCGGTATCGAGATAATCCGCATCCACAAGGCAGGAAAAGAGCATGCGACCGAGAAAGGAGAGCTGAAAGGCACCGCGACCTTTTACGGGCCGGAAGCTCTCCGGCGGTAGCAAGGTCTCCGGCAGTTCAATCTCACTTTCCCAGCGGGGCAGAAGTTGCGGCAACTCCTTTCTCAAACGGTCTTTGAGACTTGTGCGCTCACCACTGTCGCGGCCATTGGCGAGGCCCGCGTGGTGACCGGCAATGGCATATGCGATAAGCTTTCCCATGGGACCAAAACGCTCGACCGCCATCACGGCACCATGTGTAGCGTGGTCTACACGTGCCGGGCTGCCCTCCAGCCTCTGCTGAAATTCTTCCGTGTACTTGCCGAGATCGTGTAGCAACCCTTCCGCACTGGCAGCACCCTCCCCCCCAAAGATGGCTGCTTTCTGCGCAGCCAGCTCTCCTACCGCAGAAAGATGTCCAGCTAGCGTCTGCCAGTCCGATTTGTCGTCCCTTTCGGTTGAGTGTGCATAAAAGTCAATCCGCGGTAACTCCGACATTGGATTTCTATCCTAAATTTTGATTAACCCAAATTTAACCGCAGCACCGTCAACTACAAACACTGCACAAATCCCCACGTAATCCCAATTGACATTCCAGGCGAAACCCAGGCGGTATGCGCTTAAAATAGCCACTGTTTAACGTCGTCATAGTTGACAAGTACCAGCTGCTGCGCCTCCGGTCGGCCCTCAAGCATTTTGGTATTCACCCGCATTTCCTGAAGCAAATAGTTCACCAGTGGAGCGCGGGTTGTCAGATGGAGTTGACCGTTTTCCAAGCCATAGTCGTGTTCCAGCACGGCCTTTTGCTCTTCACTGAGCCGGAAGTCCGGCTCCACAACCACAGTAACTAGCGTGCTCCAGTCGATATCACGCTCTGCGGTTTGTACTGAGTTATTCAATATCTCCGGCTGACCATGGAAGCGACTCAAGACAAAGTCACGGTATTCACCGTTCTTTTCACACCAGGCGCGTAAATGCCAGCGGGGACCGGTATTGACGAAGGTGTGGGGGACAATCACGCGGCCCTCACGGTCAGGGTTGGCGATGGAGCCGTAGTCCACCTCTACGCGGCGGGATTCGCGCAGGGCGCGCACCAGCGGACGTATGACCTCTGGAGTGACATTCCTGGGCGGGTGGGGAAGGATGAAATGCGGCAGGTATATCGAGGATTGATGTGAAAGGGGTTGTGCCTGGAAGCCACTCATCCAACTGAGATATTCCGCTACGTCGCCATTGATGTAATGGCAGCAGAAGTCGGCGCTGGGCAGGTTCGCCTTATCCTTGTGACGGTACTCCATCAGGTTTTCGGGAAAGGCTTTGCGGTATCGGTTAATTTCCGTACTGGCATGCTGTCGACTGATATCAAAGAAGTCGCATAGATGCTTTGTAGTGAGCCGACCTTCCCAGTATGCGATCAACTCAATGAGCCAGAAACGGCGGTTCTGTACTTCTTCCATGGTGCTAACCGGGCCGCCTTTATTTTTGAGAACTGGTTGGCACCTTTTACGACATTGATAGAGGCGGGTCAATTACACCCTGTTACGCCGAAATTTTGCACAAAACCGACAAAATCTCGTTTGAAACCTATCGCTTTTCCTGCGCATCGGCCTACCGTCTACCGATATCCCAAAATGACATAGTCACCAAGTTGAACGCCCATACCCGCTCCCCCATAATACCGCCCCCGATTGACAGGTACTTTTTTCACCTCTACAGACCGCGTTGACAAACCCCGGCGTGAGGGTCAGGTAAGATCAACTGACCACCTCTATGTCGCCGCGCCCAACCCGGCTACTTTTTATACAAGTGCAACGCCGGCAGTAAGCCTGAACGGACTACCTATGACCGAATTTACCGTCATCCTGCTCTCCACCATCCTGGTGAACAACTATGTGCTGGTGCAGTTCCTCGGCCTGTGTCCGTTCATGGGGGTTTCCAACAAGCTGGAAACAGCCATCGGCATGGCCGGCGCCACGACCTTTGTGTTGACCCTGGCAGCCATCTGTTCCTATCTGGTGAATACCTACCTGCTCGAACCCTTCGGCATGGAATACCTGCGCACCATTTCCTTCATTCTGGTGATCGCGGTGGTAGTGCAGTTTGCGCGGATGTTTATCGAGAAAACCAGCCCGCTCCTGTACCGGGTGCTGGGGGTTTTCCTTCCCCTTATCACCACCAACTGCGCGGTGCTGGGCGTGGCGCTGCAGAATACCCTGAAGGCAAACAATTTTGTCCAATCCACCCTGTACGGATTCGGCGCGGCGGTGGGATTTTCCCTGGTATTGATCCTATTCTCCGCCATGCGTGAACGCCTTGCGATGGCCGACGTGCCCAAACCCTTCAAGGGCGCGGCCATCGGTATGATGACGGCGGGACTGATGTCCCTGGCCTTTATGGGCTTTAGCGGATTGGTATAAGGAGGAGGCGATAATGGAATGGCTGTCTGACGTATCCACGCCCCTGCTGGTTCTCGGCGGAATGGCACTTATTTTCGGTGGCCTGCTGGGCTTTGCCGCGGTGCGTTTCAAGGTGGAGGGTGACCCTATCGTCGACCAGATCGACGCCCTGCTACCCCAAACTCAGTGCGGCCAGTGCGGCCACCCGGGCTGCCGCCCCTACGCCGAGGCCATCGCCAATGGCGAGGCCATCAACAAATGCCCCCCCGGTGGCCAGGCCACCATCAATGAACTCGCCAACCTGCTGGACGTGGAAGCTCCGGCCCTGGATGCCGAGCATGGGGTAGAAGACGTCAAGAAAGTGGCGTTTATCCGCGAGGCGGAGTGCATCGGCTGCACCAAGTGCATCCAGGCCTGCCCGGTCGACGCCATCGTCGGCGCCGCCAAGCAGATGCACACGGTGATTGTGGACGAGTGCACCGGCTGCGACCTGTGTGTGGAACCCTGCCCGGTGGACTGTATCGATATGGTGCCATTGGAGACGAGCCTACAGCAGTGGCACCCGAACAAACCCAAAGACGGTATTCAATTGATCGCCAGTGACAGACCCGACCTGCACCTCGATGACCGGAGTGCAGCATGAGCCAGGTAGATGAAAGGCACCACGCCAACGAGCACCGTGCGGCCCGCGAAGCGCACCTGATCGCCAGTGAAAAAGCCCGGGATCTGTCCCGCGAGCTGAAGATCAACGATTTCCACGGCGGCATCCACCCGCCGGAAAACAAGCATCAATCCACCGCCGAGCCCATAGGTAGCATTCCGCTGGCGGAAGATTTGATCGTGCCGCTGAATCAGCATATCGGCGCCACCGCCATTCCGCTGGTCAAGCTCGGCGACCTGGTATTGAAAGGCCAGAAGATTGCCGAGGCCGACGGTCCGGTAAGCTGCCCGGTACACGCGCCCTCTTCCGGCAAGGTGGTTGCCATTGAGCCGATGACGGTGCCCCACCCCTCCGGCATGGTGGCGGACTGTATCCAGATCCGCACCGACGGCCGCGATGAATGGTGTGCGCTCACTCCGCTGGCGGACTACAAAAATCGTGATGCGGAAGAACTCTTGGAGCAGATCCGCAACTCCGGTATCGCCGGCATGGGCGGTGCAGGCTTCCCCACCGCGGTGAAACTCAGCCCCCGCGGCGGCGCGGTCATCGACACCCTGATCATTAACGGTACCGAGTGCGAGCCCTATATCACCGCGGACGATATGCTGATGCGCGAGCGCGCCGGTGAAATCATCGGTGGTGTGGAAATACTTGCGCACCTGCTGGACCAGCCAGAGCGGGTACTCATCGGTATCGAGGACAACAAGCCGGAAGCCATCGCCGCCATGAAACAGGCCGCGGAAGGTACCCGCTTCCATGTGGTGGTCTTCCCTACCAAGTATCCGTCCGGTGGTGAAAAGCAGCTGATCCAGATTCTGACCGGGCGCGAAGTACCCAATGAGGGCCTGCCGGCCAATGTGGGCATCGTGTGCCAGAACGTGGGCACCGCACGCGCGGTATTCCGTGCAGTCACCCTGGGCGAACCGCTGATCAGCCGTGTGACGACGGTGGTGGGGGAATCCCTGGCCCGCCAGCGCAATATCGAGGTACCTCTCGGCACCCCCATTCGCCATATCCTGGAAAACCACGGTATCGACCGCAAACAACTGCAGCGTATCGTGATCGGCGGGCCAATGATGGGTTACACCGTCGAGGACGAAAACGCGCCGGTGGTAAAAACCACCAACTGTATTCTCGCGCCCACCTATCAAGAGCTGCCACCACCGCCGCCGGCGCAGGCCTGTATCCGCTGCGGCCTGTGTGCAGAGGCCTGCCCCGCCAGCCTGCTGCCCCAGCAGCTTTACTGGTATGCGCGCGCCGAGGACCGCGAAAAGCTCCAGGCTTACAATCTGTTCGACTGCATCGAGTGCGGCGCCTGCTCCTATGTGTGCCCCTCCAGTATTCCACTGGTGCAGTACTATCGCGCCGCCAAGGGCGATATCCGCGAAGCGCGACTGGAAAAGGAAAAGGCCGATCGTGCGCGCGAGCGCTTCGAGTATCGCAAGCTGCGCCTGGAAAAGGCCGAGCAGGAAAAAGAAGCCAAACGCCTGGCGCGCAAGATAGCCGCGGAAGAAGCCCGCAAGCAGCGCGAGCAGAACGCCGACTCTCCGGAGGCGCAGGCCGCCAAGCAGGAATCCGATGTCGTCGCCGCGGCTATGGCACGGGTAAAGGCCAAACAGGCCTCTCCGGAGCAGCAGCTGGCCCGGGCCCAGCGCACACTCACCAGTGCCGAGCACAGAGTGGAGCGGATGTTACAGAAAGTGGCCGAGGCGGACGAAGCGCAGCGCCCACAACTGGAAGCGCAGCTGAAGACCGCCGAGCTGAAACTTCAGGACGCCCGCGACAAGCTGGCCGAAGCCCAAAAACAGAACGCACAACCGGCTGCGTCGACACCGGCATCGGATCTATCCCCGGCCGCAGCCAGCGACGCGGAACCGTCCATCGCCGAAGACAAACTGACCGTGGCCGGCGCTTCGTCCTCAGCCGCAAATGCCGCCATTGAGAAAGCCAGGGCCGCTGCCGCCGCCCGCGCCAGCATGAGCCCTCAGGAAAAGCTCACTTCGGAAATCGACGCGCTGAAAAAAAGGGTGGCAAAGGCCGAAGCGCGGCTGCAAAAAGCCCGCAGTGAAGACGACCCCAACACCGCCGCGTTTGAAACTGCGCTTAGCAAACTGCAGGACAAGCTGGCAGACAAACAGCAACAGGCCGGCGAGCAGGACTGAGGCGAGGGAGAAAAGAGAAATACCATGTCCCTGATGCGAATCACATCCCCCCACGCCCACTCGGGCCAGAGCACCGCCAAGGTGATGCTGCAGGTGGCCGCCGCCACCATACCCGGCATACTGGCGCTGGTGATCTACTTTGGCGTGGGTGTCCTGATCAATATCGCCCTGTGTGTCGCCACCGCGCTGGTCACCGAAGCCGCGGTCATGAAACTGCGCAATCGCCCCGTGGGCTTTTACCTGAAGGACTACAGCGCCCTGGTAACAGCCCTGTTGCTGGGTATTGCCCTGCCCCCCTACTGCGCCTGGTGGCTGCCGGTATTGGGCGCCTTCGTCGCTATCGCACTGGCAAAACAACTGTACGGCGGCATGGGCTACAATCCGTTCAACCCCGCGATGGTGGGCTACGTGGTACTGCTGATCAGCTATCCGGTAGAGATGACCCGCTGGGTAGCGCCGGCTGAGCTGATCCATGGCACCCCCGACCTGAAAGAAACCTTCGCCCTGATCTTCGGCCATATGAATGTGGACGGTTTCACCCGCGCCACACCGCTGGAAATCGTTCGCCACAACGAATCTACCATTCTCGCCCAGCTATACCAGATGGAACCAGTGTTCAGCCAGGGTAACGTCGCCGGTATCGGCTGGGAGATGGCCAACCTCGGCTTCCTGCTGGGCGGCCTGTTCCTGCTGTACCGCCGTTTGATTACCTGGCACGCACCGGTGGCTATGCTCGCCACCCTGGCCATCCTTTCTGTAGTGTTTTACGACGGGGGCAGCTCCCTGAGTGAGGGCTCACCACTGCTGCATCTGTTTTCCGGTGCCACCATGCTCGGGGCCTTCTTTATCGTTACCGATCCGGTAAGCGGTTGCACCAGCAACAAGGGCCGGCTGATTTTTGGCGCCGGCGTAGGACTGCTGGTGTTCGTGATCCGCGCCTGGGGCGCCTATCCGGATGCGGTGGCGTTTGCGGTGCTGCTGATGAACTTCGCCGCACCCTTTATCGATAACTACACGCTGCCGCGCACCTATGGCCACAAGGCCGCGCGCAAGGCCACCGACCTGGAGGAACAGTGATGCTGAAGCGCTCCATCGGTTCCAATGCGGTGGTACTGGCCCTGTTCGCCCTCGCCACCGCCGGCACCCTCGCCATCACCCAGATCACCACCAAAGAGCCCATCGAGCGGGCTATCCGAGAGGCGTCGGCCAGGGCGCTGTTGGAGATCATCCCCATCGAGCGCCACAGCAACGACCTGCTGGTGGACACCTATCCCATTCCCAAACAGTACTGGGCACTGCTGGGGTTGAAGCAGCAGGCGGATATCAACCTGGCCCGGCAAGCTGACGGCCGTGTGACGGCCGTGATCATCCCCGCCGTCGCTCCGGATGGCTACTCCGGCCCCATCCGTTTGCTGGTTGGGGTCAATTTCGACGGCACCATAGCCGGAGTACGGGTCACCAGTCACGCAGAAACACCCGGTCTCGGCGATAAGGTGGAAGTGAAGAAAAGCGACTGGATACTCTCGTTCAATGGCAAGTCCCTACAGGATCCGGGACGGGACATGTGGGCGGTAGAGAAAGACGGCGGCGCCTTCGATCAGTTCACTGGTGCCACCATTACCCCGCGCGCCGTGGTCAATCAGGTGCGCAGGGTGCTCGACTTTGTGAAGGAGCATCACCAGGAAATTTTCACTGCGCCGGTGTCCAACCGCGCCGTTGAGGTCGCGCAGCCGCAGGCTTCCGACGGGGAAAAGTCCGCTAACGGTAACGGGGCAAGCAGTAAGAAAAACAACGGGGAGAACAACTGATGGCCACCCCAGGCTCAACACCCAACTACAGCGAAATCACCCACAACGGTCTGTGGAAAAACAACCCTGCACTGGTGCAGTTGCTCGGGCTCTGTCCGCTGCTGGCGGTCACCGGTTCGGTGGTCAATGCCATCGGTCTGGGCCTTGCCACCACCGCGGTACTGGCCTGCTCCAACCTGGCGGTGTCCCTGGTACGTCACCAGATGCCGGAGACCGTGCGGCTGCCTGCGTCGGTGATGATTATCGCCACCTTTGTCACCTGTGCCGAACTGTTGATGAAAGCCTTTACCTACGAACTCTATCTGGTGCTGGGCATTTTCATTCCACTGATCGTGACCAACTGTGCAATTCTCGGCCGCGCCGATGCCTTTGCCAGCAAGAATCCGGTACTGCCGTCCCTATTGGATGGACTTATGATGGGACTCGGGTTCAGTGCGGTGCTTGTTGTGATCGGTGCGGTGCGGGAAATTATCGGTCGCGGCACCTTATTCAGTGACATGGAACTGCTGCTCGGCCCGGTCGCCGCAAACTGGGCCATTCCGGTCATGGGACAGGACTACTCCGGGTTTCTGGTGGCGGTACTGCCGCCGGGAGCCTTTCTTGTGGCGGGTTTGCTGATTGCGGCCAAAAATGCCATTGATGCCGGAATTGAACGGCGGCGCAACACTTCGGTAAAAATTGTCAGCGGCAGCAAGCGTGTGCGCACCACAGGAAAAATCCAGTAACGTTCTCACTGAATAGATCCACTATATTCCGCAAAAAATGCCGGCCTGGTGAACAGCGCCGGCATTTTTTATAGACCCAAAGAAAATCATTTCTCAATTTCCGAACAATGATTCAAACAATTTCCCATGTAATGGAATGTAATGGGATTTTATTCACAATAACAAAAACCTGAGTAGCCAACCTTCACCGTCACGTTAAAATAGTGCGACCGTTTGATAGTGCCTAACCGGTCACAGCCACTCATGGCATTTGGTCCAAGACATTCGTTAGACTGATTCACAGAATAAACCGGCAAATTAAACCCTGCCGATCAACGGGAACGACTGGAAGCTTCTACGGGCGGATCACTGTGTACAGGCAACGTCGCCAACACCCCTCTATCAATAACGTTAATTTTATCCGGAATTTGTACTACCTGATTTCCGATAGTTTTCTGCTTTATCCAGCACAGGAATTACCGTCATCATGACTGTAGACAATGGAAAGTCTGAACTGGTCTATCAAGGGCGTCGCGCCCAGCGCGCCGATAGCCGTCAACGCCGCAAAGCGATCCTTGAGGGCACATTGCGACTGATCGTAAAAGAAGGTATCCGCGGTATCCGCCACCGCGCAGTCGCCCGGGAAGCGGCAGTCCCCCTTGCCGCGACCACGTATTACTTCAAAGACCTGAATGATCTTATCAGCGACTCCTTTACCTATTTCGTAGAAAAGAATGTTATGGAGACCCGGCAACTGCAGGACGACAGTTTCGCCGCGGCCCGTCAGCTCACACCGGAACAGCTGGCCTCGGCTGCCGGCCGCCGCCAGCTGATTCAACAACTCACCCGCTTTGTCCTGAACCACATCCGCGCCCAGGCCAGTAGCCGCGACAACCGCATCATTGAACTTGCCTTCAAGAACGAGGCCCTGCGCAATGAACAGTTGACCAAGGCGGTGCGCATGGCCAACCAGGCCATTCAGAATCTGATCGTGGAATTCTTTGAATTGCTGCAGTTGGCCGATCCCCTCGCCGCTGCGCAGGTTGTACACGGCACTATCCTCAACCTCGAATTCCAGGTACTCAGTGGCGCAATCTCCATCGATTCGCCCCTGCTGGAGCGCTCGGTATCCATGATGATCAAAGGTATAATTCCGGCACAAGCAGAGACCCTGGCGCCGCAAATCCTGCCATCAAAAACGGCCTGACAGCCCCCAGCGGCGATCTTCTCCGCGCCTTCGCAGGCAGCTTAAAACTGCCTGCGACCTCTTCACTCCCCGACTGACTTCAGCTCACAGCAGAACTCCTCGAAGCCGCAATCTGCCGCGGCTGAAACGCAAAACCTTCCTTTCCGTCCCACAAGGGCTGGCGCAATTTACTCGGTATCCGCGGCACAAAATATTCGTGACTACAATGAGCGACTAGACTGATAGTGATAACACCGGATGTTTGAACGAGTGCCATGAATTCGCTTTCCCGCCAGGCTATTTTCTGCGTTCTGCTGATGCTGTTGGCCTTCGCCGCCTGCCAGCGAGACTCTGCAACCGCACACAATGACAAACAATCCGGTAAAGCTGCCGCGGAGCATACGGACCAGCAAAAGACGGCTCCGCCAACGCCCGCGGAAAAAGCGAAAGAAATGGAAGCAGCCGAAGAACAGACCAATACCGGACTGCGACCGGCCACCGCAAAAGACGTGCGCCCCGAAGCCAAATGGCCAGAAGAAACTAGCGGCGAGTACCCTATCAACGCCTACAACAATTACGTCGAAGCCGGCGACCTCGATGCGATTAAAAAGCAGGGGAAGCTGAGAATTCTCGTGGATATCGCCAATGTCGACTCCCTACACCGGGAAGCCACACAACAGGATATCGAACTGGAAGAAACCAAACGCATGGCCCGACACCTGGGGCTGGAACCGGTTGTGCTTTACGCAAACAATTTCGAGCAGCTGATCCCGCTATTAAATGCAGGAAAAGGAGACATCATCGCCAACAATATGGTGGTGAATGAATCACGCAAACAGGAAGTCGACTTCTCTATTCCCACAGCAAACACCCATTTTATTCTTGTCTCCAGAAACGATGAAAAGCCGGTTACCACTGTTGCCGACCTTCAGGGGAAATCCCTCGAGATTACAAAAGGTACAGCCTACGAGAGACTCGCTAAAGAATACGCAGAAAAGCACCTGGACCTGAAATACAAGGCAACGAAAAAGAACTATGTAGAGCTGGTGATCGATGTATCCGAAGGCAATTTGGACTTCACCGTCGTAGAGCAGCAGATTTATGAATTGGTATCACAGTTCAAGGATAACCTGCAAAAAAACTATGTATTTCCACAAGAATACGAAATGGCCTGGGCGGTAAGGAAAAATTCCCCACAACTACTCGCCGCCATCGACGACTTTGTCCGTCAAAGTAAACTTACCCGTTCGATACAGCGATCAGTAGGTGATCTTGACGAAATAAAAAGACGAGGCGCAATTCGAATACTGACCCGCAACCATCCGGGAACCTACTTCATGTGGAAAGGCCGAATCATGGGCTTCGAGTTCGAGCTCGCAGAAGCCTTCGCCAAGGAGTTGAATTTACGACTGGAAATTGTCGTCGCCCCCACCCATCAAGACCTTCAAACCATGTTGGAAAGTGGCAAGGCCGATATTGCCGCGAGCCTGCTGTCAATTACCGAGCGCCGACAAAATGAAGGCATGGCATTCGGCCCGCCATATATGCAGGAAAAGGTAGTGGTGGTCGGGCGCGATGATGACAAAATTGACAGCCTGAATGATCTTTCCGGGCGCACGATCCACGTGCGCAAATCCAGCAGCCAATACGACGTCGCCATGGAACTGAAGAAAAAAGTTCCCGACGTAAAAATTGAACTGGCTCCGGAAGATCTCAACATACAACAGATCATCGACTTGGTCGCAGAAAAGGAATACGACCTGACCATTGCCGATGACGTTTCCGTAAAGCTGGAACACGCATGGCGAAAAAATATTGATGAACTTATCGATCTCCATAAGGAAGATAACGTTTACGCGTGGATGTTGCGGGATAACAACCCCGAACTACTAAAAGCGGTAGACAAGTTTTTCGAAAAAAACAGCACCAAAAAACTGGAAAAAGTGCTCTACACCAAATATTTCGAAGCACCCAAGAAAACCCGCTCCGAGATCAATGAGCTCAATGCCAACGGCACCATTTCACCCTATGACAAGTTCGTGAAGAAATACGCCGAAAAATTTGATTTCGACTGGCGTCTCGTCGTAGCGCAAATGTTTCAGGAAAGTACGTTCAACCCCAGAGCAAAATCCTGGGTTGGCGCGCGTGGACTGATGCAGGTTATGCCGGATACCGGAAAGCAAGTGGGTGAAAAAAACCTGTTTGATCCCGAATCCAGCGTACGTGCAGGTATAAAGTATCTTGAATGGCTGCACCGAAAATTCGAGGATAAAGGCATCAGCCCGGAGAATATGATGTGGTTCACCCTCGCCTCCTACAACGCTGGGCTTGGGCACGTTTACGACGCCCAGGATCTGGCGGAGGAAAAAGGCTGGGACCGCAGGGTCTGGTTCGATAACGTGGAAAAGGCGATGCTGTTGTTATCGGAAAAGAAATATTACGAACAGGCACGCTATGGGTTCGCCCGCGGCCAAGAGCCCTACGACTATGTGCGCAAAATTCAGGCTCGCTTTCGTACCTACGTCGCGTTATTGGAAGACTATGAACGCAGGTCCGAGCTTGAAACCGGCAATGTCATGGATTTGTTTTTCCCGGATTACTTGCGTCCGAGGCAATGGGACTATCTTGCTGAACGTGTAAGCCCACCTCTTGTGAGTCCACCCCAGTTTGTGAGCAGCCAATAAAAAGCGGCGGTATAAAACCGCCGCCCTAAGTCAATTAAATTAGCTGCAATTTCCAGGTTCGGATGCAATCCAGTTTTTCAACAGTTCCACACCCTCGTCATGCACCAGACTACGACCAAGCTCCGGCATCATGGCGCCAGGATCTGTGGATTCCACGCGGAAATTCAGAATCGACTTCTCCGGACTGCCCGGCACTATCGCAAACAACCGATTGCCGGAACCTGTACCCGCAGCTACCGGCGGCTTACAGAAGCCCAGACGTCGCATATCCTGCTCACCGTGATGCAACATCAGCCCTGAAGTATCTGCCGCCCCGCTGGGGTTGTGGCAATGACCACAGTTGATATCCAGATAGGAGCGCGCCCGCTCAGATAGCGAGGAGCTTTCGTCCTGGTAGTCGACATTGTGTGGCACCGCTGCCAGCTCCGGTACACCACTCAGATACCCTACCTGCTGCCAGTAGAGTAGCTGGTTTTCACTGCCACCCTGATAGGCGTAATCCTTGTTGAGGTGTCGCGCGCGGGGACCGATGGGACGCACCGCCTTCTGGGTGTGATTGTCTGCATGGCATCCAGCACACTGGTTTGCGTCCGGTACGACGTAGGTAAATGCCTCTGTTGCACCATCTGCGCTGACCAGCTGCAAACGTCGTGCATCCCCGGCGATTTCCAGCAAGGCATCGGTCTGCTGCTCGTTCCAAACGTAGGGCAGGGCCTGCCAGCCATCCGCTCGCCGGACCAGAATCCGGGTCTCCAGCAGGGTCACCTTGCTGAGGTCGAGTCCGGAACCGGCAAAATCATTACTGTAGTCATCCGTACGCAGCACCTTTCCCTCTTCCCCTTTTGGGTAATAGAAGGTCTTGCTGATAATCGTGCCGACCGGATATTCGAAATCTTCTTCACCGTAGGCAGCACTGGTGCCTTCCGGCATCCATACGGTGCGCAGCTTGTGCGCATAATCGGTGAAAAGTGCGGTGTTGAGATCGTAAGGTACCACGCGCTCGTTAAGCGCCAGCTCACCGTCTATTGCTTCTACCACGTGCCAGGCACTGAGGCTGTCCGGTACGCTATCTTTTTCGTGGATTGTGACCTGGTCACGGGGTGCATCGCACCCCGCCAGTACCAGCGCCAATACAGTGCCCCCTAACCACTTGGGCAACAGCAGTTTACGCATCAGCTACCTCTTCCTCTGCCTTCTGCTCGTCCTGAGGCTGGTCAAATTCCAAAACGATCTGCGGCAGCTTTTTCAGGCTGCACTGGTGCGCGGAAATATCGGTGGTGATGTTCTTGTAGCCACCCTGAAGATCGACATTGATGATGCCCGCGCCTTCATTTTCGATACACAGCTTGAGTTCGTCCGGCAGTTTGCCATCCACCATTTTCGCGCTGTCGATCGCGCCATCCCACATGACGTCAGGCAGGCTGCCAGTCAGGCCGAATTTGGCAATTTTCAGCGCTTTCAGCTCCATATGATCCGGTGAGCCACCGCCACCGGTGAAGGTGTTGTCGTAGATGTAGATACCTTCCGGGTAGGGGTCAAAGTTTTCCTGGGTCGATTTGTCGGTGTAGTAACCGGCGGCAAAATAGCTGCTGACAATGACGTTGGCAGTGTCGTTATCGGAAATCTCGTTATTGAAAATTTCCACATAGTCATTGGAGTTGATCACCACCCCGGAACCTGCCGGCACCGCGGCAACCGGCGTGCCTTCGTGACCGAAGTTCTCGGTGTTGTTCTTGAACACCTTGTTGTCGTACACGCGGGTGCTGTGGCCAGGCTGCGGCAGGTTCGGCATATTGAATACCAGGATACCGCCAGTGTTGTTGGTGGCGATGTTGTCGTATACATCGGCACCAATGGTGTTTTCAATTTCGATACCAGCCACGTTGTACTCAGCGCGGTTGTTGCGCACGATCACATTGCGGGACTGTCCCACGTAGATACCCGCATCGGATGCACCAATAGCCACGGTGCCTTCTACCAGAGTATTTTCGGTCTGTACCGGATAAATACCGTAAGCGCCATTTTCAGTAGAGGGGCCATTGGTCCACTCCACGCGAATATCGCGAATGATAATGTTCTTGCCTTCGTTGACCTTGAGCGCGTCGCCAATGGTGTCCTCAATCGCCAGGTCTTCAATGGTGAAATCGCTGGCATTGACCAGCAGGCCCTCGGCCCCCTGAATCTGGTTTTTGAAGGAAAGAATGGTTTTGTCCATGCCCGCACCGCGGATGGTCACGCCGTCCACATTCAGGGACAGACTGCGATTCAGCTGAAAATGACCTTCAGGAATCTCGATCACATCTCCCGGCTGAGCCTGGATCAACTGTTTGAGCAGTTGTTTCTGGAAATCTGCGGAAGCGGGATTCACCGCCTCTGCGCTCTTCTGGCTGCCCGAATCCTGAGAACAGGCTGCCGCCAGTGCCGTCAGCAGTACTACACCCAATTTCGCTGGTGTTTTCATGAGATCTCCCGCAATCCTTTATTACTTTTGTTCGGTGTTGTGTCGGTGTTACTTGGGTATCGTTTCGATGTGATACCAACACCCTGTCCTGGTCTGGCATATATGAGCGGACTGACTTCCCCACTCCCACTCCACCCTTAACTGGTACGATTGTACCAATTAAGGGGCATAAAAAATGCGCCAAGCGACTGGCTGGATAGTATCCAATGCCTATGGAGCGAGCAACACGGAAAGGGGAACTCTGTCTCGTTTTAACCAGATAGATTTTGACCAGATGGTTCCCCGCACCAGGCCATATACCCACCCGGGCTAAATTCCCTGCGCCAAATATACGCAAAAGCCGCGCAGAGATACCTCCCAACGCGGCTTTCTAATCGTTGTGACCTAATCGTTGCGACCTAACCGTTATGACCCAACGCTATGACAGCCGCGTTCTGGCGAGTAACTTTCATAGCGGTGCAATAAAAGGGGTGGGATTGACCCCAGGGCTTCGGAATCAGTGTTGGAACACGGGTCCTGCAACCAGGCTCCAGAAAAGCACCGTACCCACCATCACCACAACGGCCATCACCAGACACACGGTAACTACCGCGCTGGCAAACAGAAAGCCGCGTTCTTCGGACACATTCATAACGATGGGAATACCCACGTACAGGAGGTAAACCGCGTAGGCTACCGCCACCATCGCCAGCAGTATATCCAGCCAGAGTACCGGATATAGACCGGCGGCGCCGGCAATAAAAATGGGAGTCGCGGTAAACCCGGCAATCACCATCCCCTTCATGGGGTGGGTTTTGGCACCGTAGGTTTTCGCCATCCAGTGAATGAAATAGCCCACCGCAACCACCGCCAGGATCATGGTGATATAAAACACCGCAACCAGCGAAAGGGCACTATCCGCTGTGAGTGTACGAACCTGGCCGCCGGTGCTGATGCTCCAGCCGATTTCCGTGGTACCGAAATACCAGCAGAGTGCCGGTACCAAGGCCAGAACGATCACGTAAGGAATCTGGCGGTTAAGCCCTTTTTCTGACAGTCCGGCAATTTCCTGCCACTGTCGGCGCGGCTGCACCATCAGGCCAAAGAGATGATTCAGCATTCCCAATCTCCTCACTCGCGAGGAACTCGCAGCTTTTGACTGCAAGGGAGAGCCTTAATATGGGAGTCACGAGTTACGGGGGACTCCCGTGTCTCAAATTGATCTGGATACTACTTGTCAAAGTGAGGGATAACGCCAAAGGCTATTCCCAAAGTTCCAGTTATTATTGTTGACGCGCATTTCTCGCACACCGGGTGCGAGCACCAACCCTGTACCCGATACCCGGCGGATTACGCAGGGACAGCATAGGACTCAAGGTGCCTTCTATTTGTAACACCTCGGTCATGCAAGTCAACGGATCTAGTAAATGTGGCGGAAATAAAAATGCGGCCGTTTCTCCAAGAAACAACCGCATTTTAGAGAGTGCTACCGAAACACTCGAAAGCCTTGCCGGAAGGCCTATGTCACCCGGTAACGCACAGCTCTGCCAGGTTTTTCGACATAAGTAACCAAAGACATCAGTAGCTCGCTACTTGCACCTTTTGCATCCAGCCATAGCGATCTTCGGCCCTGCCCTCCTGAATATCCAGTAACGCACGGCGCAACTGATCCGCGACCGGACCCGGTGCCTGTTTCAGCTTGTAGCGACTCTCGCCATCCCCCAGTTCACTGACAGGGCTGACAATCGCCGCGGTGCCGCAGGCAAACACTTCGCTACAGGTACCGGACGCCACCAGCGCCAGCAGGTCATCGATATCCATTTCCCGCTCGTGGACTTCGATCCCCTGGTCCCGCGCCAGGGTCAGCAGGGAGTCCCGGGTAACACCTTCAAGAATGGAACCGTTCAATGCAGGCGTATGCAAAGCGCCATCCATCACTGCGAAGAAATTCATACCCGACAACTCATCAATGGTGTGGCGGTTGCCGGGACTGAGCCAAAGGGACTGATCGTAACCGCGCTCCTTGAGGCGCGCGATACTAAGCAGGGAGGCTGCGTAATTCCCCCCAACCTTGCTATCTCCGGTTCCACCTACCGCAGCGCGACTGTCTTCCCGCTCAACCCACAGGCGCATATTTCCTGAATGGTAGGCTTCAGACGGGCTGGCAATGACGTAGAACTCGTACGCGCGACTGGCGGTAACAGAGAGATCAGGTTGAGTCCCCATAAGGAACGGGCGGATATATAGTGATTCGCCACTGTTGCCTGGAACCAGATTCGCACAGTAGGCCGCGATGGTACGTACGGCATCCATAAACAATGCTTCAGGTACCGGGGGCATACACAGGCGACGGGCAGAGTGGGCCATACGCGCAGCGTTGCGCTCCGGCCGGAACAGCGCCACATCGGCACCGCAGCGATAGGCTTTCAAACCTTCAAAGCAGGTCTGTGCGTAGTGCAATACTTTGGCCGCCGGATCCAGTGCCAACGGGCCGTATGGAAGCAGCTCACCATCGCTCCAGCGGCCGTCCTGATAGCGCGCGCGAAACATGACCGGAGCCATAACGGTACCGAACCCCAGGCGCTCGGGAATCTCGAATCCCCGCAGGCTGGCGATGGCTTCCGGTTGTATTTTTATGCTCACAAAGCTCTCCCACTGAAATTGCACAGTAATCATCAATTCAGCAAATTATGGCGCTGTTCCGCCATCTTTCCAAACATAGACGCCTACCACACCCAAATTAGTGCAATATCCAACATAAAAAAAAGACCAATTAAGGATGGAAGTTGCTCCCTCGATTGCAATCCCGATCTACACCGCTCGAGTATTCGTCAAAAATTCCCCCAACCAACCGTGCGCAACATTTTTCGCCCGGCGTTCGGAGTGACAGAACAACCGACAAACTAGCCTACTGCGATAGCTACAGAGAGCTTCCTTCCGACAGAATACTCGGCCCAATGGCCGCCCTGAAATTTTTGGCACCGGCTTTTTTGAGTCCAACGATATATTTCCCTCCCCCCGTGGTCTGACTGCCAGACTGTTGAAATCCCCTGATTGAACTGTCTGATCCGTGCTCGGGCCGGCTGCGTCACAAAACGTTCAGCGTAATAACGCACTGACGCTCAAGCCCACCCGCAGAGGAAGGCGGCGAAAATTCGTTAGCTATACTCAGAAATACATGGACGGCGCTTGCCAAATGCAAGGGAAACCACTGCCAATCTCTTGGTAATAAGTTCCCGCAACGTCGAAATCCAGTATCGAAAATGACTACAACAATGACGACAACCGGGGAAACCGGCAGGAAAGTGAACGAACCACACATCAGGGAGAGAGATTCCGCAGAGCTTGGGTTGCGACAGCCGCGATTGCGCCTGCTCAACACTCATCGGCTCAATGCTGAAATCCGTGCTCGTCAGCGGACATTTTTGTATCGCCGACGGGAAAGGCACAACATGGAATGGAAGTGGTTCAACTGTGACACAGACAGAATCCAGCAAGGTATTTGCTATCGGCTTGATGTTTACAGCCTCAGCTCTGCTGTGTGGCGCTGTTACGGCGGAGGAAGACCCCGCCCCGGACAATGCCAAGGCTCCTCCGGCCGCTTACATAGAGGCCGCCTCCAAGCCTCTGGAAAAACCCAAACGACAGCTCCGCCCCTCGCAAGCAGCGGATGAATATCGCCAACGCATCGAAGATCTGGAAGCGGAACACGGTGCCTACGGAGCCGGTATCGACGAACAACTGATGGGTTTGGGCAGCGCCCTGCAAAGGGCCGGTGCACACGAGGAAGCCATTTCCCAGTTTCGGCGGGCAATGCTGATCAATCGCGTAAATGAAGGGCTTTACTCCCTGAACCAGGTGCCCATGGTCGAGCGCATGATCGAAAGCCAGCTCGTGCTGAATCAATGGGAAGACGTGAACGATAACCAGGAATACCTGTTCTGGCTACATGCGAAAAATTTCGGCGAAAAAGATCCGCGCATGCTGCCAATCATCAATCAGCTGAGCAGCTGGCACCTGCAGGCGTATGTCGATGAAAAAGGGGCGACCCTGTTCGAGCATTTGATCAACGCCACCAACATGTACCAGCTCGCGGTGGATATTATTTCACAGAACTTTGGCGCCAACGATTTGCGTCTGGTAGAAGCGCTGCGCGGACTCAAGGCCACCAATTATTATCTGGCCACTTATAAAGGTGAACCCGAGGAAGCGGTAGTGGTCAACGCCAGTTTCGGCAACACCAATACCGCACCCGACCGGCGCGCACAACTGGATCACTACCGCATGAACAGTTTCAGTTCAGGCAAAACAGCGATCACCAAAATCATGGATGTTTACCAGAAGAATCCCGCCTCGCCCCCAGCGGCCTCCGCCAAGGCCAAAGTCGAACTCGGCGACTGGTACATGATGTTCAACAAGTGGCACTCGGCGCGGGAAACATACGGTGAAGCCTATCAGGCCCTGTGGGATAACGGCGCGACCAATCAGGAGATTGACGATATTTTTGGTCACCCCGCTGCGCTGCCGTCGCTGCCATTACTGGACGAAGACCGTGAAGCGCTGAGCAATTCCTACGTGACGGTTTCTTACGATGTCACAGCCTTTGGCAAGGCCCGTAATATCCAGATTCTCAGCGCACAACCCGAAGACAAGGTCAGCATTCGGTCGCGCGTACGCAATGTGCTCAAACGGGCCAAATTTCGCCCGCGCTTTGAAAATGGTGAACCGGTGGACACCACGGGAATTGTGCAGCGGTTTGTATTTGATTGAAAAAACAGTTGTTCGACTGATGTAACGCAGTGAAAAGGAAGTTGACCTGACAACGGGAGTAAAACTGGCAGTAAAAAATTCTGCCCGTTAAACCCCGACGAAGGAAAACTGTCGAACAGAGCAAGGAGCAAAACGGGCTGAAGCGAAATCGCTGCAGCCCGTAAACGCATCAGGAGAAAACAAATGACATTAAGGAAGTTCGCACAACGCTTTACCCTGGCCGCGGACGGAAGTCGCAGATGGGACTGGAAAACTCTGGCCTCGATGGCGGTTCTCGCGGCAGTGATCAGCGGCTGTAAAAGCCAGCAGACTCAGCAGCAGCCCCCGGCACAACCGCAGCAATCACAGTCGAGCTCATCCAGTTCTTCGCAGTCGCAATCTCAGTCACAATCACAGTCGCAATCGTCCAGCTCGTCGCGCAGTCAGTCACAATCGAGTCCATCCACGGCCAGTAGCATGCCGTCGCCCAGCTCACCCACTAGCAGTAGCAGCCCGAGCATGTCGACCTCCAGCAGCGCGCAGCCGAACACCTCATTCCCGAGTATCGAATCCGGAAGCGAGTCGAGCCAGCAGAGCAGCACTGCCTCCCGCAGTGGCGAGGAATCACAATCCCAACGTTCGCGCTCATCCAACAGCAGCGCACAAGAGCCGGGCGCCCGCAGCACTGCATCCAGTCAGGTATACAATGATTCCGATCGCCCCCCGGAAGACTCCCGCATGCCGCCGGACCCTTCCTCCAACAGTGAGGGAGAACCACCGGACGATATCGACTTTTCCGAAGAACAACAAACCGCCAGCAGCAGCGCCTCATCCAGTTCATCCAGCAGTTCTTCATCGAGCAGCTCATCTTCCAGCAGTGCAAGTGCCTCCAGCAGTGCGCCGAGCAGCTCCTCCGCCAGTAATTCATCGGCGAGTGCCCAGCAAAGCGCTTCTGCCAGCGGTGGACCTTCCGGTGGCGGCGCACCGGCTAGCGCGTCCAGTGCCGGTAGCCCTGCCAGCGGAAGTAGCGGTGCCCCTAACGAGGCGCCGATGACGTCGGCCGAGCGGGTAGCAGAGCTTGAGGGGCGCTTCGAATCCACCATGGCCACCTATGACGGCATGATCCTGCGTGAACGGGACTATGTGCGTAATCGCCCGGCGTCAGCAGAAGATGAAGAAGCCGCGGACGACGTGCCGCCGGGAGAATCCCTGGAAGACCTGATCCAGTCTGCGGAAGCGGAACTGCCTGCACCGCCCGCCGGTGGCGCGGGTGGAGAAGAAGGAGGTGGCCCGGAACAGAACAATTCCAGTGGCCAGGCGACCGGCCCGGGATTACCGACCAAAGGACGCAAAGGCGAGTTCGATCACAGCGGCAGCGCAGTCGTAGTCCCGGAAAATGTACCACCCGGTGACGATGACGACGTGGTTGCACGCCAGATCCGCGAAGCCGCCATGCGTGAAAGCGACCCGGAACTGCAGGAAAAACTCTGGGAAGAGTACCGCAAATATAAAAAGTCTCAGAAGTGAACTCTTGAGCGAATATGCAATGATCAGGGAGAGTCGTCCTATGTTTTTCTCTTACGCACGCGCAACCCTGTGCAGCCTGATACTGGGGCTTGTGACCCTGGCGGGATGCACTACCACCGAAGTTCGCACCACCGCCTACACGCCACTGACGGTGGAAGATGACACCATTACGGAAAACCGGCTGCTGGATGTCGGGATTGTGCAGTTCAATACCGGGCTGGACACGGAAGAGGAACCGGAAGAAGACGAACTGGTGTTCCCTGAACTGCGCCGCGCCGAATCCCGGTATATCGCCGTTACTCTCGCGGATGCACTGCAGTCCAGTCAGGGCTGGGGCGCGGTGCGGGTAATCCCCAGTGAGCGCACCAATATCGATGTCACCGTGAGCGGGACCATCGTGCAATCCGATGGCGAGACCCTTACCGTGGACGTGACCGTCACAGACTCACGGGGACAGGTCTGGTTTACCAAGCAATATACCGAACAGGCTTCCCACTACGCCTATGACCGCAAGCATCCCACCGAAGGCGATGCGTTTCAGGGAATCTACAATCGTGTTTCCAATGACATGCTGATCTATCGCCAGCAGCTATCTGATCAGTACATCGCGGAATTGCGCACCATTTCCGAGATCAAGTTCGCGCAAAGCTTTTCCCCCACGGCATTCGAACGCTATCTGGTGCAGGACAAAAGCGGCATCTACCAGCTGACCGCGCTGCCCGCGGACAACGACCCCATGCTGATGCGTGTACGCCAGATTCGCGAACGCGATTACCTGTTCGTGGATACCCTGCAGGGGTACTACGACACCTTCGTAAAAACCATGGAAACGCCCTATCAGGAGTGGCGCGCCATGAGCTACGAGGAAGTCAAGGAAATGCGCGAACTGAAGCGCAAAGCCCGTAACAACACCATCATGGGTGTCGCCGCCATCGTCGGCGGAATTGCCGCCGCCGGGGCCGGTGGCGGTGCCGCACGCCAGGCGGGACATGTTGCGGTCGCCGGCGGTGGCTACCTGGTTAAAAGCGGCTTCGACCGCCGCTCTGAAGCCAAGATGCATATTGAAGCGCTGCAGGAACTGGGCGACTCCATGGAAGCGGAAGTGGAACCCCGTATCGTCGAGCTGGAAGATCGCACAGTTACCCTTTCCGGCTCGGTGGAAAACCAGTACCAGCAGTGGCGCGAGCTGCTGAAAGAGATTTACCAGGCGGAAACCGGCGGCCTGCGGGATATCTGACTTCTGGAAAATGGGGAAGCACCACTCCCGTGTTCCACACTGAGAGCCGGCACCCTATCTGGGTGCCGGCAATTCGACAATAACAGCGCAGCCCTGCGAAACAATCATGCAACACCGCGATTCATCGTCAGAAGACCAAAAATTTATTCAGCCTGCGGACTTTTCCTTCGGTGGGGATGCACATTCTCCCGCCGCTGGAAGCGCAAGCTATTCAGGGAACAGAGAAAGCACCCGACAACCCGGCAAGCTGCTGCCGTTAATAATCGGCACAGGGCTAATCGCGGGTCTGGTCGGTGTATTCTGGGGGCTGCCGCAGGTAATAGAAAAACCCGACATTCAAACGGTTACCACGGCAACGAAAACAGATTCTCCAACCTCCGCCAAAAAAATACAGGAATCGCCATTCACCGACGCGGAAATTGCGCAGCAACGACGGGATGTACAACAGGTACTGCAGGAGATTCTGCAATTGCAGGAAGAGCTTCTGGAGCGCAAAGTCGAGACCTGGGCGGCAGAGGAATACTTTAGCGCGCGGACTTTGGCGGAAGATGCGGATGCTGTTTATCGCCAGCGCAAATTCATGCAGGCACTTGAGCAGTACCGATTGGCGCTGACCGGTATGCAGCGGTTGCGCGACAGTATCCCCGAGCGCATCGAGCAACATATTGCGGCGGGCAACTCAGCTCTGGATTCCGGCGACACGGTCGCCGCGCAAAAATCTTTCGAGCTGGTTTTAACCATTTCCGAGAATCACCCCCGGGGCGTCAAAGGAAAACAACGCGCTGAATTACTGCCCCAGGTCTGGCCACATGTTACTGCCGGCACGGAGGCATTCACGGACCTGGCACTGGACAAAGCCAAATCAGAACTGGAACAGGCACTTGCCATTGATGGCGATACACAACCTGCAAAGACCCTTCTTCCCAAGGTCATCGCCGCGATTCTGGAGCGGGATTACAGTGAGGCCATGTCTTCGGGATATTCTGCTATTGGCGCCGGCGAATTTGACCGTGCCAGAACCTTTTTTGGCAAGGCCCAAAAACTGAAACCCGATGCAACGGATCCCGGTGTCGGCATCAGGCAAGCCGAAAACGGCATCGCACAGGCGCGAATCGACCGCCTGTTCGCCGGTGCGGCGCAGAATGAGCGGGACGAACAGTGGCACAAGGCCGCCGAGAAATACCGCAAACTAATCGATGAAGACAACAGTCTGGTAGAAGCGCTTACGGGAAAAGCCCGCTCAGAAGCCCGCGCCAAACTGGACGACCAGCTACAGGACCTGCTCGCCAACCCACTGGATCTCGGCCAGAGTAAACGCAACCAGTATGCGCGCAAGGTACTTGCCGATGCCCGCGCCCTGAAAGCGGACACACCGAGACTCAACGGGCAGGTAGAGCAACTGGAAAATGCACTGACCAAGTCACTGATTCCGATTACGGTTTTGTTGCAATCCGATGCCAGCACCAATGTGACCATTTATCACGTGGGTCAGCTGGGAAATTTTTCCGAACGTGAAATTGCCCTGAAGCCCGGTCGCTATACAGCCGTGGGCACACGCCAGGGCTATCGCGATGTGCGCAGGGAATTTGTCGTCGAACCCTCCGGCGAACCCACTACCGTCACCATCCAGTGCGCAGAAAAAATCTACAGCGCCAATAATTCCTGACCAAGGAAACCCATTGACCTGGGGCAGTTCAAAACAGCACTGGATTTTTTTCGCAGTGCAGCTGCCCGCTGGTTTGGCATACGTTCATGCCTGACTCCCCAACCACGGATTCCTGCCGCCTTTTCAGTGCTTTCGCTGCGTTTTTTTCTGTGGACAAAATTGTCGTCCCAGTATCGGTAACACATCGAAAACAACGCCAAAAGCGTCAGCACTCAGGCTGCAGTCGCGGAAGCGAGCTAAGCTGAAATGCGCGGCTAAACTTCGCGTATCAACCCGAAAAGGACACGGGATTGCGCCAACAGCCGCTGCGGGAAAAATTAATAAATACGCAGTAACAGGACGCCATAAATGACAGCCAAGGAAGCGGTACCCGTTCGCGATTACGAGCCTGCCCATGAGGATGCCTCCGTCATCCTGCCTATCGGGTTTACCCCCGCACCAGTTTCCACTGGCGGCAGAAAGCTGTTACTTACCCCCAGGGCAATTGCCGTGACCAGCTGTCTGTTTCTGGGGGCCGTGCTACTGGTGTATTTACTGGTTGCCCGCTCCCTGATTTTTGAAACAACGCCCAGCGACGCGGACGTCTCCGTCAGCGGGTTTGCCCTGCCTCTCGGGGATGGCCACCTGGTGTTGCCCGGCCACTACAGTTATACCGTTAGCGCGACCGGATATCTCCCCCAGAGCGGCGACGTGGAAGTAAGCCGTGACAGCAACAGCCGTCACGCCGTGAAGCTGGAACGTTTACCCGGGCACCTGCAAGTTATCGCCGAGCCGCGGGTGCCGGTACGGATTCTGGTGAATGGCACGGAAGTGGAAAGTGCCGATGGCCTGGCAAATTCCATCCCCGCCGGGCGCAAGCGCATCACCATACTGAGTGAACGCTACTTGCCGTTCAGCAAGGAAATCGAGATCGAAGGCCTGGACAATACCCAGACCCTGACCGCCAGCCTGCGTCCTGCCTGGGCCAATATTTACATCACCAGTAACCCTCCAGGAGCGACCGTGAGTGTCGAGGGTACTGTCCTCGGCACCACACCACTCACTGCAGAGCTGGTTCAGGGCGACCGCGTTGTGGATATCTCCCTGCCCCAGTACAAAACCGTGCAGCTACCAGTGCCGGTAACTGCCGGAGTGGATCAGACCCTCACCACCGTGGATCTGGCTGCCGCCGACGGCACCCTTCGAGTCGTCAGCACACCTCCCGGTGCCAGTGTCACGGTTGACGGTGAATATCGCGGGCAAACCCCCATGGATCTGGAACTCGCTTCCAACAGCCGCCACCAATTGCGTTTTTTCATGGACGGATACAACACGGTCGAACGCGCCGTAGATGTAAATGCCGGTGACCTGCGGGATATGTCCGTAACGCTCACTGCCGTGTTTGGCCAGGTTTCCATTTCCAGCAGTCCGTCGGATGCCCAGGTATTCATCGACGGTAAACTCGCCGGTGTCGCGGGACAGACTTTTACTCTTCCCACCCGCAGTCACAACATCACCGTGCGCAAGCAGGGCTATGAGGATTACCAGACCACCATAGTGCCGTCCAGTAAACTCAAGCAGAGTGTGCGTGCGGTTTTGCTCACCGGTGAGCAGTCGCGCTGGAGTAATGTGCCCGCGGAAATTACCCACGGTGCTGGCGGCAAGATGCTGCTGATGCGACCCGATGCACAGTTCACCATGGGCTCCTCCCGTCGCGAGCAAGGACGTCGCGCCAATGAAGTGCTGCGTAAAATTTCTCTCACGCGACCTTTTTATGTCGGGGTTACCGAAGTCACCAATCGCGAATACCGGCGCTTCCAGCGCATGCATAGTTCCAGCCACGCCAATGGAGTCAGTCTCGACAACGACAACCTGCCGGTAGTAAACGTCAGCTGGAACGATGCCGCACTTTTCTGCAATTGGCTGAGCGCCCGCGACGGTCTCAAAGAGGTCTACCGTGCCGAGCGTGGACGTGTCGTTGGATTTGATAGCAATGCCAATGGCTACCGCCTGCTCACCGAAGCGGAATGGGCCTGGGCAGCGCGCTACGAGCGCGGCAGCATGCGTAAATTCCCCTGGGGTGACTCTTTGCCAGTCGGCAAAAATTCCGGCAATTACGCCGATACCAGCGCCGGCCAGATAGTGCCTGCGGTGTTGCGGACCTATACCGATCGCTACGCCGCAACGGCACCGGTCGCCAGCTATAACGCCAATCAATTCGGTCTCTATGACTTTGGCGGCAATGTTTCCGAATGGATTCACGATCTCTACACCATCGGTACCGGCCTTTCGCTCAAGCTGGAAGAAAATCCCGTGGGGCCCAAGGACGGCGACTATCACGTGGTGCGCGGATCCAGCTGGAAGCACGCCGGACTCACAGAACTGCGCTTGTCCTACCGCGACTATGGCGCCGAGGCCCGCGACGATATCGGTTTCAGACTGGCACGCTGGGTGGATTGAATATTCGCAAACCAACAATCCTTGACGGGATATAGGAGGCACGGGTTATGGGATGGAGCAGAGTAATCACCTGCGCACTGCTGATCGGCCTGTGTTCCGCAGTAGTTACCGCACAACAGGCTGCAGAAGACGGCCAGCAGCAGGAAAGCGTCAAGGAATCTGACGAAGTGACCGCAAAGCCGGTTTCTGTGACCGACAAACAAACCAGTAGCGAAAAACCGCAGAAGAAAATCAAAGCACAGAGTGCGGAAAGTGCCGATAGCTACGAGGCATCGGAAGAAATATCCGAAGACAACACGGTCTCTTTCCCGGTGGATATCTGACAGCAAGTGCACACAAGAGCGCCTGGAATCAAGGCGAGAATTACAGCAGAACAGCGGCGTAAGTAATACCAGGGCCAGCAGCGCAACGTACGGCCCACAAATAAGCGGGACACCCCATGAAATTCAAATCTTCAGATTTTATCTTCCAGTTATTTGCCCTGCTCGGGGCCGTCATTCTGGTACATGCCATCTACGTCTCCATGATCCGTCCGAATGCAGATGCGCTGATCGAGGAGCAACTGGCCCGCGAGGCCGCCGGGGAAACCTATGTCCAGCAACGCTCCATGTATATCGTATTGCGCGACTACGAACAGGAGGCCTGTTTCGTCCTGATGTTGTGGGCCATGGCCATTATGGCGTTCAAGGCCCGCCGTAGTATCCGCGAGCGCAAACTACTGGATCAGGCGCTGCTGAATGTCAGTGAGGGCACCCCCATTCTGCCGGAAGACGCGCGGGACCTTTCGCGACCGATCCAGGCCCTGCCAGACGATGAGCGCAATTTCCTGCTACCGCGCGCACTGCTTACTGCGCTGCAGCGCTTCGGTTCCACTCGCAACGTGGCCGCGGTTTCCAACTCGGTAAAAGAAATATGTGATACCGAAGGCGACAGACTCGACAGCGAACTGGCCATGGTGCGATACATCACCTGGGCCATTCCCTCCATCGGATTTATCGGTACTGTACGGGGGATCGGCGAAGCACTGGCACAGGCGCACAAAGCAGTGGAAGGTGATATCGCCGGTGTAACCGTCAGCCTCGGGGTTGCCTTCAACTCCACGTTCGTGGCGCTGGTGATCAGCATCGTCATTATGTTTTTTACCCACCAGCTGCAATTGATGCAGGAACGCCTGGTACTGGATGCACAGAATTACTGCGACAACAAATTGCTGCGTTTTTTGAAAGTCAGCTGAACAGACGCTGACAGCAAACGCCTGCGGACACCCGGAATTTAGACAGGAGCTCCCATGAGCAAAGGTGTACTGGAAATCAACGACTGCGGCCTGCGTGTTTTCGACGGATCCAACGAGGTACTTGAAAGCCCGGGGGTAGCGATTATCAACCGCCAGGAAATACTCACCGGTACCGGCGCCCTGATGCGCGCACGCAACCACCCCACCCAGGTCAACCACCAGTTCTGGCGGCGTCTCAGCCTGGAGTCCGTCAAGTCTGAAAACCCGGGCTGCCGACATCACGCGGACCTCGCCTACTGCCACCTTAAACACATCGCAGAACTGTGCGATTTACCGGATGAAATTGCCCTTGCAGTACCGGGCAATTTCACCCGCGAGCAGCTGGCGCTGCTGTTGGGTATCGTCAAGGAAAGCCCGTTCAATACGGCGTCCTTGGTCGATTCTGCCACCGCCTGCCTGGGCAGTTGTGCCCCGCGGGGTGTACACCTGCACGTCGAGTTACACCGCCACCAGACCCTGGTCAGCCGGATTGAGGTCAATGAACATGCGGTACTGGATATTGCAGAGACCGTAAATGAAGCCGGCCTGCAACATTTCCAGGAAGCCTGGGCACGAATATTTACCGATGCCTTCATCATGCAATGCCGCTTCGATCCCCTGCATTCCGCGGAAGCGGAACAACAGCTTTACGACATGCTGCCACAGTGGATTGCCAAAGCCATGCGCCAGGGTGAGGTGATGGCGGAACTGGACGACCGCACCGCAAAAGTCAGCCTGCGGCAACTGCAGGACGCCAGCACGCCGATTCTGTCTCGGGTGCGGGCGATGATCGAAAATCTGGGAGAAACCAGCAGCGTGGTATTTGTCTCTCATCGTTGGGCCGAAATCCCCGGCGGCGCGCAACTGGCGGAACGTATTCACCTGCTGCCCCACAATGCCGTGGCGCAGGCGGTGGAACAGCGCTGGCAGGAAATCCACAGTGACAGTGGCAACTTGCGTCTGGTCACCAGCCTGACAGCCGCGCCCGCGGGAAGCGTTGCCATCCAGATCAATATCACCACTGAGTCCGCCGCCACCCACCTGCTGCACGGCCACCGTGCACTGGCCGCCCAACAGCCGCTGTTTGTAAGCTGGCAGGAAGGCAAGCTGCGGGTAACCCCCACCCCGCCCAGTCACCCTGCGGCCACCATCACCAATCACGCGGGGCGCCTGGCCCTGCGCGTCGATGCGGGTGCGCAACTGATGCTCAACGGCGAGGAGATCGCCGCTCCGGTCAATCTCAATGCCGGCGACCGCATCGGCGCAGCAAACTTCGATGATGTCATCACTGCGATCAGCGTGGAGCATTATGGCGCGTAAGAAAAGGCGGTTTACTGCTTTCAGCCTGTCGTTCCTGGACATCATGTCCTGTGGCTTCGGCGCCGTGGCCCTGATCTTTCTGATCATCAAACACGGTTCCGACCACGACATCAAAGCTGAAAATCAGGATCTGGCGGCGGAGGTCAATCTGCTGCAGGAAGAGGTCGAGTTTGGTCGCGAACATATGGTGCTGGCACGCAACACCCTGGATTCCACCAGCGACGAACTCGCCAAAACTCAGGGACTGGCCCGCCGAATCATCGAGCAGATTGAAGAGATCAAAGGCAATATCGCCGAAATCGACAGCAGCACCGATGAAACAGATATTGCCCGGCTGCAGGAAAAACTGAAAAAACTAGAGCAGGCCAAAAAACAGCTGGAGGATGAAAACAAAAAACTCGGCAACAACGTGCGCAAGTTCGTCGGCGATGGCGATCGCCAATACCTAACCGGCCTGCGCCTTGGAGGCGACCGGACTCTGATCCTGCTGGATTCGTCCGCCAGTATGCTGGCTGATGAGCTGATCAAAGTTATCCGCACCCGGAACATGTCCGATGCGGTAAAACGCGATACAGAGAAATGGCGCCGCGCCAAACAGACGGTGTCCTGGCTGGTGTCGCAGTTCCCCCAGGACAGTCAGTACCAGATCTACACTTTCAATACCGGGTTTCGCGCAGCCATCGTCGGCACCGAAGATCGCTGGCTGAATGTTGACGATCGCGACCAGATGGACGATGCCATCAAGGCGCTGGATTCCGTAGTACCGCAAAATGGCACCAGCCTGGAGCGAATTTTCACGGCGATAAACAGCATGTCACCGCTACCGGACAACATCATTCTGATCACCGACGGGCTGCCGACCCAGGGTATGAATGCGCCGCGCGGTAATACCATTTCCGGAAAGGAACGCGTGAAACTGTTCCGCGACGCTATCGACGTGTTACCCAAGAGTGTCCCGGTCAATGTCATTCTGGCCCCCATGGAAGGCGACTATCACGCGGCCAGTGAGTACTGGCGCCTGGCCATGGACACCCAGGGTTCCTTTCTTGCACCGTCCAAGGATTGGCCATGAGTAGAAAACGTAACAAACGACAACAGGAAGAATTCAGTATTTCCTTTCTGGATGTCATCTGCTGTGGCTTCGGCGCCATTGTTCTGCTGTTGATGATTGCCAAAACCGTGCAGCCGATTGTGCTCGAAGAAGCCGAGGTCGATCTCGACGGCCAGGTTCAGGAACTGCAGGAGCAACTGGCCGAAATCCGTGGTGAAACCACAATCCTAAACCGCGATCTCAACGCAAAAAAAGAACAGCTGGATATAGAAACCAAACGCATTGCCAAGCTCAAGGGAGAACTGGAAACCCTGCAGACCCTCTACGCCAGGAAAACCGAGGGCGAGAGTGAAGAAGGAAAAATCAAAGGCGAGCTTACCATCGCCCTGCAGACCATGACCGATGAAATGAAGCGGCTACTGGGGGAAAACTACCAGCGCAAAAACAATGTTATCGGCGGCATTCCCGTGGACAGCGAATACATCCTGTTCATCATCGACACCTCAGGCAGTATGTTCAATTACGGCTGGGATCGGATGATGCAAGAGATGGTAAACACCCTGAATCTTTACCCGAATGTAAAAGGCATTCAGGTGATGAACGATATGGGTGACTACATGTTCTCCAACTATCGCAACAAGTGGATCCCCGACACGCCTGGCCGGCGCACCGCGGTACTGGAGCGCCTGCGTTCCTGGAACCCATTCAGTAACTCCAGCCCGGTCGAGGGCATCCAGAAAGCGGTGCGCACCTTTTACGATCCCAACAAAAAAATCAGTATTTATGTATTTGGCGACGAATTTACCGGCAAATCCATCCGCAACGTAATGATGGCTGTAGACCGAGTCAACGCTCAGCGGGGTGAAAATTCCCGTATGGTGCGCATACATGCGATCGGTTTACCCATCCAGTTCTCGCGTCCTATGCACCTGCAGAAAACCGGGATTGATTTTGCCGCACTGATGCGCGAACTGACCTACAAAAATGGCGGAACCTTTGTCGGACTGAATGATTTCCGCTAGGAAAAACAAGGAATCGGGGTGAGAGAAGCCCGGGAGTAATGCATGAATCGCTTGTTAAATGGAATTGGCGCGATCGAAAAGGTACTTGGACACAATGCCCTACGTTGTTTATCAATGTGTTGTGTTCTTCTGCTCGCGGCCTGCTCCCATACGGTCTCGGTCGACGGTCACTTTCCCCAGCCCATTGGCGACCAGCACCCCCTTACCGTTGGGGTTTACCTCAGTGAAGATTTCCGAAAATTCACTTACAGCGAAAACCGCGATGATCGGGATGAGTGGAATATCAATACCGGACGTGCGCAGAAAAACCTGTTTGAGACAGTTCTCGGCTCCATGTTCAAGGAAACCATCAGCCTTGCCCAGTATCCTTCGGATCTACCCAGTGATGTCGACCTGGTGATTGTGCCCGAAGTACGCGAACTGCAGTTCACCATGCCCCGGGAAACCCGCGTGAACATTTTCGAAGTGTGGATCAAATACGATATGCACGCCTACAACCAGCAGGGTGATGCCGTCGCCCAGTGGGTGATTACCGCTTATGGCAAGACGCCGACGGCGTTCCTGAAGTCCCAGGAGGCCGCCCTCGCTCAAGCCATCAATGTCGCCCTGCGGGACGCCGGTGCCACCCTGTACACCGGGTTTGAACGAGTACCGGAGTTACAGGCATTCATCACCAGTAAACAGCGGGCCCTGTCCATGCAGACCGACGAGAGTGAATAGCCGATATCTGAAAATCCTGTTTCAGTTTCCACACCGTTTGCTCGACCCAACAAGGATCAAGGATCAAGGATTTACGAATCCACGGAGTATGTAGCGATGAAGTTCCTGAGCACTTTTTTTTCAGTAATGATACTGAGCTTATTAGGCAGTGGCTGCACCACCGTCGTCATCGATGAGTATCGACGCAGTAGTGGTGAACTGGCGCTGGGAGACTCGGTGGTGATTCTGGGTCGGCGTCATTCCAGTGAATACGAAACCGAGCCAGACCTGATCGACTGCGTGGGCAAGACGTTGCACAACCCCAAAGCAGGGATGAACATCATACCCGAGCAGCAGTTTGTGGACGCCCTCTACCCCTGGTTTGAGCCGCGTACCGCGCCCATGCATATCAAATCCCTCGACAAGCTGATGGATATTCCCGAAGTGCGCGATCGCATGGAGAAATACGGTGTGAAATACATCGTCTGGATTGATGGCTCCACCGAGACCACTTCCAGTGCAGGTTCAATCGGCTGCTCCATTGGCACGGCCGGTGCCGGCTGCTTCGGCTTCGGCACCTGGGACAAGGAATCCGATTACGAGGCCTCGGTGTGGGATTTCCGCGACCAGGAACTATCCGGAAAAATCAGCGCCGATGCCCAGGGTACGTCCTATATGCCGGCGATCGTGGTACCTATCCCGCTGATCGCCCGGGTACAGAGCAACGCCTGTAAAGGAATGGCGGCGCAGCTGCAGGAATTCTTACTCCCGCCACAATCTGCCAGCCGCTAAACCGCGCAGGGTTGTGGCAGGTACCGGACGCAGGACACCGGGGTATTTTAACGCGAGGCTTTATGCCCCGACCTGTTCACCCCATTTGACTGGAGATGGAACAATAACGACAGGAGACCAGAGATGCACACTCTCAACAGACTACTGGCAGCCATACTGCTGGCCACTGCGACCGGCTGCGCGTTCAATCCGGCGACCAATCGGCCAGATCTGGTATTGATGTCGGAAGAAAAGGAAATCAAGATCGGGCGCGAGATGCACGAAAAGCTGGTGGAGAGTACGCCCATCTACAATGACCCCATTCTCACGGCTTATGTGGAACATGTAGGACAAAAAGTTGCCAAGGCCAGTGACAGACCGGATCTCACCTATCACTTCACGATCATCGACAGCCAGGATATCAACGCCTTCGCCCTCCCCGGCGGCTATGTCTATATCAACCGCGGCCTGCTGACCTATCTGCACTCGGAGGCCGAAATGGCCGCAGTATTGGCTCACGAAGTCGGCCATATCACGGCACGCCATGCGGTGCGTCAAAAGACGGCAGCAACCGGTGCCGGGGTTGCCTCGGTACTCTCGGTACTGGTCACCGGCAGCGGTGTGGTAGGTGATGTCACCAACCTCTGGAGCACCGCCGCGGTTAAGGGATACGGCCGCGATATGGAGTTGGAAGCGGATCGTTTCGGTGCCCAGTATATGTACAATGCCGGCTATGATCCCCAGTCAATGATTAACGTGATCGCGCTACTAAAAGACCAGGAAACCTTTTCCCGCCGCCGTGCGCGTATAGAAGGGAAAAAGCAGCAGACCTATCACGGCGTATTTTCTTCTCACCCTCGCAATGATGTGCGTCTGCGGGAGGTGGTCGAAGCCGCCGGCAAACTGCCGGAAGACAAGAAAGTCACCAAGCAGGAGTATTATCGCGAAAAGACCGAAGGGATCGTGTACGGCAACAATGCGCAGGAAAGTGAGAAAAACCGTTTTAATCACAAGAGTCTGGGTTTTTCCCTGCTGTTTCCCGAAGGCTGGAAAGTGGAGAATCAGCGTACCGCGATTGTCGGTACCGCGCCTGACAATTCTGCGACACTGAGCATCAGGGTCGACCAGCGCGACGGCAATCAGCCGGCGGATATGGCGCTACGCGGTGTGTATGATGTGCGCACGCTGGAAGGAGATGAGGCACTCAATCAATACAGCCTGGAAGGCCATACCGGCAAGTTACCCACCTCTGGAGAGAATACGCCCGATCGCGTGGCGGTGCTGTTTTATGGCAGCCGCCAGTATCTTCTTGAAGGCAGGATCAGCGACAAACCCAAAGACAAAGATGCGGCCGCGGAATATGACAACCTGTTCCTGACCAGCATCCGCAGCTTCCGGCCACTGCGCAAAACCGATATCGTCAAACCAGACATCAAGCGTCTGCGCTATGTGCAAGCCAACGACAAAACCACCTTCGGCTCCCTTGCGCGCCATATGGAAATTGGTGAATATGCCGAGGAGCAACTGCGTCTGTTGAATGGCTACTACCCCCGCGGTGAACCGAAACCCGGGGAATGGATCAAGATTGTGCAGTAGCGGTAAGCGTTTCTGGATTGAGGCCGCGGAGCGACCCCCGGCCTCCACGTCAGATATATACCCGCCAAGTTTTGCGACACATTTATTACCGCTTTATGACGAGCGCGTGATCGGTAGTTTACCTGTCACCTTCTCACGGTATGTTTAAACCCACCACATACTTCGGGTTTTACATCTGTGATGAACATACGAATTCCGCTTCACGGCGTTTTGCTAGTGACCTTACTAGTGGCCCACACCTTGCCCGCGTTTGCCGAATCAAATGGCCACGCTCCCCCCATTGTCATTGCCCACCGCGGTGCCTCCGGCTATCTACCTGAGCACACCCTGGAGGCCAAGACACTGGCTTACGCCATGAAAGTGGATTATATCGAGCAGGATTTGGTGATGAGCAAAGACAATCACCTGATCGTGATGCACGATATCCATCTGGACGGCGTCACGGATGTCGCAGACCGGTATCCGAACAGAGCCCGGGAAGATGGGCACTACTACACCATCGACTTCACCCTGCCGGAACTCAAGCAATTGCAGGTAACCGGCCCTTTTGCCCTCTCGCAGGGCAAACGCATCCCGAAATATGGAAGGCGCTTTCCACTGTGGAAATCCCGGTTTCAGCTCGCCACCTTCGATGAAGAACTGGAGCTGATACAGGGGTTGAATGCATCACTGGGCTACGGGATTGGTATTTATCCGGAAATCAAAAAACCTTACTTTCACCAACGGGAAGGGCGGGATATTTCCAAGGCCGTGCTGGAAACATTGAAAAAATACGGTTTTACGAGCAGTAGGCAGAAAGTCTTCCTACAGTGCTTCGACGCTGAGGAGCTACAGCGAATCCGCCACAAATTGATGCCCGATCTGGAAATGGACTTGCCGCTGGTACAGCTGATCGCCGAAACCGATTGGGGAGAAAAACAGGTAATTGATGATGGACGCTTGAAAAACTACGATTATGCCTGGATGCGTACCGACTCGGGCTTACAGAAAATTGCCAGTTACGCCCAGGGTATCGGCCCTTGGTTTCCAATGCTGATCGACAACACAACGGAACGCTTCACCGCGAACGGCCTGACTTCGACCGCACAATCACTCGGGTTACTAGTACACCCCTACACCTTCAGAGCCGATCCGGAACAGATTTCCGAAGTGGCAGGCGATTTTGACAAGCTGCTGGCAGTTTTTCTCGAAGATATCGGCGTAGATGGTATTTTCACAGACCACCCGGATAAAGCGATTACCTTTATCACCACCCACAAGCGCCCCAACAAGATCCAAGCCAGCAGAGAACTGCCAGTACGTTAAGCCGGCTCTGCTACCGAGTTCTGGCGGCTGTATTCAGAGCCCGGCTCCCCTTTGTGCCCGGTCGCGTACTCAACGACCACATTGCGGCCACGCGCCTTGGCTACATACAGGGCGCGATCCGCCTCGCGCAGCAGCTGCTCGATACTCTGCCCTTCATCACCGTGCGCCACACCCACACTGGAGGTAAAATGCACACTGCCCGCCGGGTACGGCAGGCTGATAGCTGCAATTTTGTTGCGCAGCCTTTCTGCGGTATACAGGGAGTCCTCCGGAGTCTCAGTGATCAACAGTGCGAATTCTTCACCACCAAGTCGCCCAAACACATCTGTTTCGCGAATTTTCGTCTGGATTGTTTTACTGAACAGACGCAGAGCCTCATCCCCTATTCCGTGTCCGTGGTTGTCGTTGATGGATTTGAAGTGGTCGATATCGAACATCAGCAGGCTCACCGGCTCGCCTTTACGCCGCGCACGCTTGAGACAGAGTTCCCCGTCTGCCAGAAAACTGCGGCGATTGCGAATGCCAGTCAGCGGATCAGTACGGGCCTCCAGCTCGGCCTGTAACTTGGCCTTTTCCAATTCCTCCGTGCGCGCCCGCACCAATCCTTCCAGTTTCATCTTGGACTGCTCAAGATGACGCCGATACTGCCGCTCCGACTCCAGCCCTAAAAGTCTTACCCGACGCAACTTCATTCCCATAGCAATCATGATGGTGACCAGTTCGATAAAGGAGCTGAGCGGCGGCAGATAGTAATTCACAAGATTGTGCTCTACGTAGCCCATGTCCCGCAGGGCCTGAAAAAACAGCCCCGCCAGCAGCGTAGTCCAGCCAATCGCGAAGATCGCCGCTTCACTGGAACCCTGCCGCCAGCGCACCAGCGCGATAACGGTGGACACGGGGTAGAGCAGCATCGCCAGGGTGATGCTCATCAGCGCCGCAACCTTGATCTGGAATATTGCACTTCCCAGTAATACCAGAGCATTGACTATCATCAGGATCAGCAGGTAATCCAGTCGCGGGGTGTGCTTGCGGGTCTGCAGAAAGACACGATCGAAGATAACACCGCACAAGATACTCAATGCAGCTGTGGCGGACATGTAGCTCCAGTGGAACTCACCCACCAACAGGTATTCGTGGGTAAAACCGAGAATAGTGCCCCAGGCCACTATCTTGGAAAGACCGTAACCGAAGTAGATCAGGAAACTGGCCTCGCCGGTGGTCAGCCCCACGATCAGCGAAAACAGCCCAATCAGAGCTACACCGCCGAACAGAAATGACAGTAGTGCGGTTTCCCCGGTGTGCGCTTTACTCAGTTGCTCCGGTGTCCAGATCCTCATGAAGGGAAAGCAAATCCCGCTTCCCTGGAATCGAACCGCACCAGAAACTCATAGCTAGTCCCCGGTTGCAACGCCACAGGCACGACGAAACGATTGTGCGGTACCGGGCGTGTTGAAAACGGGGTACCCATTTCCAGACTGGCAATTTCGGCGAACGCTATTGCAGTATCCGAGTGTTTTTGCTCAGCGCCACTCCCATCAAGATCCCGCTGAAAAGCCGCCAGCCCTATTAACTGGTGGTCGATGTATTCAAGATGCAGTGTGAGCGGGGTGGTCGTTGGGTTTCGCAGGATGAAATACGACCAATGGCTCCCCTTTTGTAACCCTGTAGAACCCGCGCTGTGCAACGGTTCAAAAACACCGTCTTGCCACGCCTGTACAGCCTGTGAAAGTCCCGCGTTACCACTGGGATCATGCCAGATAGCGGACAGTCCGGTGCGCTGGCTGCCATTTTCCACAACGCCGACATCAATCACCGCACCAGCCAGTGCCGCAGCCGAAACTGGACGCCCCGCACCGGCAACCACGAACAACAGCAAGTAGAAAAACAAGATAAGTAACCAGCGCGCCCCCAACGGGGCCACCAGGGTAGAGGGCGGCAAGCGAGAAGAATTGGTCATATCCTGAAAACCAGGGTGCTCCAGCAAAAGCGATGCGGAAATAAAAATCTTCCCCCGTCTACTTCTTATCGTGCGGGCTATCTACGAAAAATATCCCGGGGAAGGCCTGCCGTGACGCGCGAGCCGCCACCAGGTGCAGTTTACCGACTCACAACCGGATAATCATGTGCCTTGATCACGAGGTAATTCTGGAACATAGAGGAATTACTGGCGGCCTGCGGCGGGATAGCCTCACAGCAAACAGGAATACTTTCCTCAGATAAAACCCAAATGAAAAACAAAAAGGTCGCCAGTGGCGACCTTTTTGTGTGCAAAAGTGGGGTTTCCGTTGCTCGGGCTAGCTGTATCCCGGGCAATCGCACCCTCACAGGGCACTCAATCAAATTTTGAAAAGTCCGCAGGCCGTTTTTCCAGAAATGCGGTCGCTGCCTCGCGAAATTCTTCCGACTGCAAGCGCGAATGAAAATGTATCACCTCTTCCCGAATCACTTCCCACCCCTTCTCGAAGGTGCCTTGACGCAGCAACCGCTTGCTCAGACGCAATGCCTCCGGTGCTTTTTTTACCAGCTCCCGGGCATACTCGCGCGCGCGTCCCAGGGCCTCACCGGAATACACGACTTCGTTGCAGATATTCACATCTGCCGCAGTCTGCGCATCAAATTTTTTCCCCAGCAGCAGCAACTCTGACGCTTTCGCGTGCCCCATGATACGCGGCAACAGGAAACTGGAACCGTACTCGGGACATAACCCGAGATTAACAAATGGCATTTGGAACACCGCGTGATCCTCCGCGATAGCGAGATCGCAGTGCAATAGCAGTGTGGTCCCAATACCGACGGCCACCCCGCTCACCGCCGCAATCACAGGTTTGGGAAAGTGATACAGGGCAGACATGAACTGGAATACCGGCGACTCCTCCCCCGTCGCAGAGCCTCCGAGAAAATCACTCAGGTCATTGCCGCTGGTAAACATCCCTTTGATACCGGTCAGGATGACCACCCTGATTTCCGGATCGGCCGCCGCACCATTCAACAGCTCTGCCATTGCCGAGTACATGGCCATGGTCAGCGCATTCTTGCGCTCGGGCCGATTTATGGTGATTTCAAGCACCCGGTCTTGCACCTGGACCTGAATTTCTTCGCATTGACTCTGCATGTGGGCTCCACAATATCTGTCGTTATGTCAAACCGCGATCCCTATTCTGAACAATAACAGCAACTGAAATTGCCGTTATCACCCCACCGGGCGGCGCTGGTGGACACTATTCTAGTCACTCGCTTTCTGCGTACGAGGTCCGATTCAACCAGTTTGCTATACGGAATCTCAACCGCACAACCACTGCGGTCACCACTAGAGGCTGTTTTCACACCTCCGGGAGAAAACCTTATAATATGTCCAAAGTTGTGCTTGTTTGTGCAAACTCAGATTAACAAAGCCGCGAAAACAGGTACGACTATTGCGGCAACATACTATGAAGTGGAATTATCCAGTTATGACGGTGACATACAGCTCCTACCTGAAGGTGGACGAACTGCTGCGGTGCCAACAACCGCTTTCCGACGGGCCGGAGCACGATGAACTGCTGTTTATCGTGATACACCAGAGCTATGAACTCTGGTTCAAGCAGCTGTTACACGAACTCGATTTTCTTGTGCGCCTTTTCAATACCGGTGAGCGCAACCGCGCCTTGCATACCCTCAAGCGGGTAGACACCATATATCGGACCCTGATTCAGCAGGTGGATATTCTCGAAACACTGACCCCCCTGGAATTCATGTCATTCCGCGACCGGCTGTCCACTGCCAGCGGCTTCCAGTCTTACCAGTTCCGGGAGCTCGAATTCCTCTACGGAGCCAAAGATGCGAAAAAGCTGAGCAACTACGAACCGGGTTCAAACCACTTCGAGCGCCTGCAGAAACGCCTTGAAGCACCGACCCTGTGGGACGCTTTTCTACGCTTTCTCGCCCATGAGGGACATGACATTCCCGTAGCGGTACTGGAGCGTGATTACAGCCAGGTAGCAGAACCCTCTGCGGCAGTGCAGAAGGTTCTGGTCGACGTGTATCGCAACGATCCACTGGTCAGCGAAATCTGCGAGGCACTGGTAGACATAGACACCTCCCTGCAGCAGTGGCGCTACCGCCACGTTAAGATGGTAGAACGCACCATCGGCAGCAAAATGGGGACAGGCGGTTCCAGCGGTGTTGGGTATCTGCAGAGCACCCTGTTCAAGCCGGTATTTCCCGACCTGTGGGCGATCCGCTCGGAGTTCTGATCAGCAATCTGAGCCACCGTTCTGAATCGGTGTTACGGAATCAACAGCACCTGGCGATTTCAAACAGGAATCGCCAGGCACAAAAAAAGCCAGCGAATAGCTGGCTTTTTTTGTGCACGCTGTGCAAGGAACAGCGTTAGCGCTTTTTGTCCTCGAACGGCACCAAGGATACCTGAATGTTCGGGTTTACCGCTTTCGCCGCATCCGCGATGGTCACATAAGTGTCGGCACTGGACTTGTTGTGCGCACGGACAATCACGATGGCCTGTGGGTTTTCCGCATAAAGCTGCGCGATACGGGCACGTACTGCACGGCTGTCGATGCGGCTTTTCCCCATCCAGATCTCGTCGGCGGAGTTCACCATCAGCAGAATATTCTGCTTATCGGGGTCCGGCGGAGTCTGCTCAGTCTGATCTGGATCCGGTACGTTCACATCCAGCGCCTTCTCTTTTACGAAGGATGCCGTAACGATAAAGAAGATCAGCATGATGAACACAACGTCCAGCATGGGCGTCAGGTCGATATCGGCCTTTTCTTCTTCTACGGCCTTACCGCGTCGTCTACTCATAAAACACCGTACAGTTTTTTGATACGAATTCGCCGGTTATACCGGTCTAATCAAGGGGGGAAGATTGCCGGTAAATGGCCATCAATGCAAGTCCAACCTCGCCAACCTGGAGATACCCTTTAGAAATCAACAAGTTAGAATGACCATTCGAGACCTGTTCCCACACTTCACACAGCCAGTTCGCTCTTGCGAGCAGCCAGATACCCCTGATAGTCGGGAATCTGCCGGGGAAAACTGCGAGCCATCAGCGCCGATTGGATCATCATGTCGGCACTGCTGGCATTGCAGGCTACAGGAATATTCCACACCGCCGCAATCCGCAACAGCGCTTTTACATCCGGATCGTGGGGCATGGGTTCAAAAGGGTCCCAGAAAAAAATAAGGATATCCACCTCTCCCTGACAGATTTTGGCCCCCAGCTGCTGATCGCCCCCCATGGGGCCACTGAACAGCTTCTCCACGGCCAGCCCGGTTGCGGCCTCGATCTGGCTTCCGGTAGTACCGGTACCCAGCAACTGGTGCCGCGCGAGAATATCCTGATGCTCTAGACACCACCCAATCAGGCCGGCCTTGCGATTGTCGTGCGCCACCAGTGCAATGCGCTTTTGTGCAGCAATGGGCTTGTCGATATATTCCATGTGGCCCCCAGGCAACAAAGGGTTGAGACTTCCAATTGAATTCCTGTGACGCTTTCAGGATTTTGAGTCACAACATCCAGCGTCGAGAATGGAGGGAATTATGCTAAATTCCACGCCCGCCATCCATCGGCTATCCAAATCAGGGCGACTGACAGGACGTAAACCTCGCAGTCTATAATCGCCCTCGCGCGCGACGGAGTATGTTTTCGTCGCATATCTGCTTTCAGCCAATACAGCTATATAGGAATCATCATGAGTGTCGGAGCCTGGGAACCTACTGATCAAGCCTCCAACGATCAGTCGCGCCGAGCGATCGAGCCCGCATTACTGCACCAGATCGTCGCTGCCATGGAGCCCGACACCCAGGACCTGAATACACTGGCACCGGAAATTCAGAATGCCAGCTGGCTCGCGGGCCTCCCCGCAACCCAATGGCTGGAACAAGCGGTGCAACTGGACGATGCCCGAATCTGGGCCCTGATCCGTTTTTTCACGTTGGCTGAGATGCAACTGCAGGACTGGCAGGGAGGCGCTGAATCGCCGGTAATCCCTCTCGCCAAATGTCTGCGTCAGCGCAAATCACCATTGTCCAGGGAGCAATTACTCTGGATCCGCGCGCACTCCGATAACCGCTATCTGCCCTACGGCCCATTGTGAAGGAAGCACCCTCCGCAACCGTGTATTCAGAATTGGCAGTTTGATTGCCGGGGCGGTCTTCCCCCAGCCCCAAAAACGAAAAGGCGTATCCATAGATTGGATACGCCTTTTCGTTTTCCGCTCAGAATTTTATCGACATCGGCGCTCCACCCGATCACCTACCTCGTAATTCTTGCGGGCATCGCAGCAGTTATTCTTCCGCTAAACCCTGCAAACGGAAAAGCTGGCTTCGCAGAGTGGCAGCATCCACGGGCGTGCGATAATTAGAGGCCAGCTGCCGCCATACAACAAAACCCTCAGCATCAATCAACCAGGCACTGGGTCGGGCGGCGTCGCGTATCCAGGGCCTCAGCAGCAACGGCGCGCCGAAATGAGCCACAAACGTTGCGTTGCTTCCATCGGCCGGGGCCAACTGCTGCAGCGGAGGCATCAAGTCTTCCGGCTCAGATTTACTTCCGGACTTCGCCGGCCACAATCGCTGTGGCCACTGATTTGCCGATTGCACACTCCAAAGCAGCAACCCGATCTTCAATCGCGCCATTTCCCGCTGCAGCCCGCACAACTGGAGAAGCTGATTGCGACTGTCTGCACAGTAGCTTCCTCGCAGGAAAATCAGCACCACGCCATTCAACTGACGCTGGCGACAATATTCCGCTGCCTGCCATTTGCGCTGGTCAACTCTGCAGAGCGTTGGAAATGTCGCATCTACCCTCGGCATTTTGGGATGGTGCACCGCGCTCAAATGATAAAGATAGATCAGCAGTACAAACAAATTGTAGATAGCCAGATAAATTGCCATACCGCGATCAACATCTGTCAGCAGCACAATTGCCAGACCGCCAAGCACACCGGCAAACGCACCCGGTTCACGTAAATCTCCCTCAATGCGACCACTGAACTGATAGCGTAATAACATCCAGAAAGGCAGCGCCCAGGCATTTATCAGCAACCCGATCCAGCGGCTCTCTGGATGCAGTAAAAAGCTGTAGATCGACCAAAACCCGCAGCCCAACAACCAAATAAACGCGAGAAAAGTAAAAAAAACCTTAAATTTATTCATTACAGAGTAAAAACACCCTTAAAACACTTGCATTCAAGTATATAAATGAGCTGCAATTAGCGCGATGAATTCCACTCATCCAAAATAACACCTAAATACAAAATTTAGATACAGGGATATTTTATGGCCGCACGTAAAAAAGCCACTACCGCGGTGAGCGCCGTAGCAAAATTGGAAGCGGAACTCGCCTCGCTGAAAACCCAACTGGAAAAAGCGCGCAGCACCCAGGAAGCCAGCGCCAAGAAAGACGCCGACAAGCTTTCCAAGGACGCAGACGCCGCAGCCAAGAAAGCACAGGCAGCTCAAGCCAAGGTAAAAGCAGCAAAAGCCAAGAAAAAGTCTGCCGCTCAACAGAAGCAACTGAAAGCTGCCCAGGCTGCAGCAACTGCTGCCAAGAAAGCCGCCGCCACAGCCAAGGCTGCCGCCACTGACGCCAAATCCAAACTGGCAACCATCAGCGCCGAAAACCAGCTGGCTACCAAGGTCGCCAAAGCCGTAGCCAAGGAAGAAGCAGCCATCACCAAGAAGCTGGCCGCTGCCGACAAGAAACAAGCTGCCGCCGCTGCCAAGAAAGCCGCTGCTGCTGCCAAAAAGAAAGCCGCTGCTGACAAGAAGAAAGCCGCTGCAGCCAAGAAGAAGGCCGCTGCTGCTGCCAAGATAAAGGCTGCTGCTGCCAAGAAGAAAGCCGTCGCTGCCGCCAAAAAGAAGGCCGCTGCTGAGAAGAAAAAAGCCGCTGCCGCCAAGCAAAAAGCTGCCGCTGCCGCAAAAAAAGCTGCCGCTAAAGCCAAGGCCAAAGCGAAAGCCGTCAGCAAGAAAAAGCCTGGTCGCCCTGCCAAGAAAGCGGCTACCGAAACGGCAGCCAAGAAGCCTGGCCGTCCCGCCAAATCCACCGCAGCCAAGAAGAAGCCAGGCCGTCCGCCCAAGGCTACCGCTGCCAAGAAAGCTCCGGCTCGTCGCGGTCGTCCGCCGAAAACCAAAGCCTAAGCTGTCACTACTGACAGTCCCAAAAAACCCCGGCTCGCCGGGGTTTTTTTGTTTTGTAGCCTTCTAATTCTTTTTAGCCTGATACCCGGCAAACACGTCTAACGCTCAACTTTCTCTCCCGCTAACAGCCCCTGTTTCGCAGGCAACCAGGCACTCACCCGCGCCCTGAGCGCCGCAGGTAACGCCAGCATTACCGGTGTAACAATCAGGGTCAGCAACGTGGAAAAGCTGAGACCATATACGATGGCACTGGCCAGCTTCACCCAGAACGATGCGATCACGCCATTCACTACCATGGTGCGCCCAACCATATCCACACTCACCCCCAGTGCCAGAGGCAACAACCCGAGAATGGTTGTGGCGGTGGTCAGGAAGACCGGTCGCAAGCGCTGAGTTGCCGCCTTTACCGCAGCGGCACCAGGCCCCAGCTCCGGTTCCGCCTCGCGCACGTAATTGTAGGTATCGATAAGTACGATGTTGTTATTCACCACAATACCCGCCAGCGCCACGATGCCGACACCGGTCATGATCACACTGAAGGTACTCTGGGTCAGGGTGAGGCCCAACATTACTCCTGCCGTGGACATGATCACAGACGACAGAATCAGCGCCGATTGATAAAAGCTGTTGAACTGGGTTACCAGCAGAATAAACATCAGGAATAGCGACAGGGAAAATGCCACCTTCAGGAAAACCAGAGATTCCTTCTGGTCTTCATCCGCGCCGCGGAACAGCACTTCGACCCCGTTATCGATTGGGTGCGCCCCCAGCCACTGGCGAATTTCCCGAACCTTATCGTCGGCCAGCACGCCGTCCTCGACGTCGGCCTTTATCTGCATCCGGGTGATTCCGTCGATACGCTCAATTTTGTCTACTTTCGGCCCAGCCAGGGTACTGACAAAACTGCTCACCGGAATGGCCCCCGACGGGGTATTCACTTTCAGCTGATCCAGCGCGGTAATACCCCGTGCGTAATCCGGATAGCGGATACGAATATCCACTTCTTCATCGGAATCGTCCGGGCGGTATTCCGCCATGAGTACACCGTTGGTAACCAGCTGCACACCACGCCCCACAGCGGTGAGGCCCGCGCCATAGAGCGCGGCCTTTTCACGGTCGACCTTTACTTCCCACTCGATGCCAGGCAACGGCGCTGTGGTGACGATATCCCGCAGACCTTCAAACTCGTTCTCCAGCGCAGCGTGCAAGCGTTTGGTTTCCGCCAGCAGCTGGTCGTAATCCCGGCTGCGCAATTCCAGTACCACATCTTTGCCCACCGGCGGACCGCCTTCAAAGGCATTGGCACTGGTCTTGATACCCGCGAAATGGGCTGTGCGCTGGCGAATGTCAGCGAAGATTTCCTTACTCTTCCGCTCCCGCTCCATGGACGGCAAGAGTTCCACCAGCAGGCTGGCGATCTGATCCGGTGACTTTTCTGTATTTCCGGAAATACCACCGGAACCGATCGCCGAATACACCACTCGCACTTCCGGCACGGCCATTACCGCCGTTTCCACCTGTGCGACCAGCACTTTTTTCTCTTCAAGTGAAAGGTTTCCCTGAGCCCGCACCTCCACATTGCCGTATTGCTCTTCGGTCTCGGTAAAGAACTCCACCCCCGGATAGAATGCGGAAAAGGCAATAAAAATCCCCACCAGAACCGCAATACTGGCGCCGAACGAGAGAAACGGGCGGCGTACTACCGGATCGAGTACGCGCGCATACAGGCCGGTGATACCGCCGAGGCTGGTAGGATCGCCACCTTCCAGCTGTTTAAGATACTGCTGGGTCTGCAGATCCATATTGCTCTTGCCAAACACCGATCCCAGCACAGGAGCAAAAAACAACGCATATACCAGTGAACCTGCCAGCACCGCGAACACAGTAACCGGCAGATAGCGCATAAACTCACCCACAACCCCGGGCCAGAATATAATCGGCAGGAAAGCCGCCATGGTCGTTCCCGTCGAGGCCACTACCGGCCAGAACATGCGCCGCACGGATATAGCATAGGCCGCGCGCGCAGAAAGCCCCTCCGCCATTTTGCGATCGGCAAACTCGGTAATCACGATGGAGCCATCGATCAGCATGCCGAGCGCCAATAACATGCCGAACATCACCATAAAGTTGAAGGAATACCCGAGATACCAGGTGATGATGATGCCGAACAGCAATGAAAATGGAATACCGAACCCGACCAGTAATCCAGAGCGGAAGCCGAGAGCAGCCACCACAATAATCATCACCAGCAACATGGCGGTGAGGATGTTGCCCTCCATCTCACTGACCATATCTCTGGCCACTTGTGACATATCGAAAACAAAATCCACCTTGACTCCGCGAGGTAAATATTCCCGCTCGGCATTCACCACTGCCCGCACCGTATCCGCAAGATCCACCGCACTGGCGCCAGTGCGTTTCTCCACATTGATCGCAAGACCGGGGCGACCGTTGACACTGGTGTAACTGGTGGCGTCTTTGAAGGTGCGACGGATATCGGTGACCTGCCCCAGGGTCACCACCCCATGGTCAGACTGTTTCAACGGAATCTGGTAAACATCCTGCGCGGTTTCGATCAACCCGGGCACCTTGACGGAAAAACGCCCCTTGCTGACATCCATCTCTCCCGCGGGAATTAACAGGTTATTTCCCAGTACCGCATTGATCAGGTCGCCACTGGTAATCTGGTAGTGCTCCAGACGCACCGGATCAATGGTGGCCTCCACCACTTCTTCCCGGTTACCTTTGATATCCGCACTCAGTACTTCGCTGATATTTTCAATCTTGCGCTTTAGCTGCTGCGCACTGCGCAACAACTCTCGCTCACTGATGTGCTCTCCGGCGAGCGTTACCACAATTGCCGGAAACGGCTGCGCGGAAGCTTCCTCCACAATGGGTTCTTCCGCATCCCTCGGCAATTCCGCCTTGGCGCGGTCGACAGCGTTGCGCACCTCATCCACGGCAAAATCGATATCCAGCGCGGAGTCAAATTCGACGATCAGATAAACCAGGGATTCCCGCGCATTCGCGATGACCTCTTCCACCCCTTCCAGCGCACGGATTTCCTGCTCCAACGGCCGAACCAGCAGGCGCACACCATCTTCCGGAGAAATCCCCTCATGCATCACCTGGACGATGACGATCGGCGGATTGACCTCGGGGCTGGATTCCACCGTCATGGCACCGCGGGCAGCGATACCGACGATAACAATCAACAACATCAGGCTAATGCTGCTGCGAAAGCGGTCTACGGCTCCATCCAAGAGTTTCATGGTTGCAGCTCCTGCGTACTGGATTCCGCACCAGAATAATCCGCCGCACTCTCGACAGCGCCAGCCGGGGGTACCTGTGGCGCGGGCAGGTCACCTGCGGATTGTTCGAACTCCACCTGGACCAGCTCTCCCTCACTGACGTATTCCTGGCCGACGGTAATCACCACCGCCTGCGCCGGCAGGCCGGTGACCCACACACCTTCGCTCTCGTCACTGACCAGGTGCACGTTCACAAACTGGACCCGCAGCTCTTCATCCAGAGTACGTACCCCAAGTTGACCGCGGTCATCCAGAGTCAGCAGGGAAGAATTGATGCGGTGTGCCATCACTTCACCAGCAGGCAGTGCCATGCGCGCACTGATTCCGCTGCGCAATATCCCTTCTTTATTAGGTACTGCAACTTCAGCCCGGTATGCGCGGGTAACCGCATGCGCCTCCTGGCTTACGTAGCGCAGCTGCCCGTGCACCACTTGTCCCTGCTGTAGCTGGGCGCTGGCAGAGGTCCCAAGCTGCACACTTCCGACATTGGACTCAGAAATCTCTCCCACGATCAGAATCGGATCCAGATCAAGAATCGTTGCGCACTCTTCACCACGGCGAACGAAGTCTCCCAGTTCCACCGCTCGGCTGTTGATCACACCTTCAAAGGGCGCGCGCACCTTCAGGTTCCTCACCGCCAGTTGAGCTCGCTTGTAGTCTGCCCTGGCATTCGCCAACGCCACATCCTGCTGAGCCATGCCCGCATCCGACTGGAGGCCGCGGCCCTGGAGTTTTTTCGCTCCGGCATAGTCGATTTCAGCCTTGCGCAAGGCCGCGAGGGCACTCTCCAACTGCTCAGGACGATCCTCTGCAGCGATTTCACAGATCACATCACCGGCAACCACCCTCTGCCCCTCTGCCACTGGCAACGCCGCAATGACGCCATCCAGTTCGGCCCGCAGCTGCACGCTGCGATTCGCTTCAGTGCGGCTGTTGACAACAACTCGGGTTAAATAGGGCTGTGCTTCCAGGCGACGGGCCTTCACGGTCATGGATTCAGTATCGGCTACCGCCTGCGCAATACGGTGATCCTGGCCATCACCACTGCCCGATTTTTCTGCCAGCAGACCACTCGCCAGCCAAAGGACGGCCAACAGCGCGACAATGGCAGCAATCCGATAGTTGCGCTGCCTCCAGAGTTTCACCAGAACATTCATACCCGTATTCCTGCTCGCGTAACGGAAAGAGAAAAATTGCAATACAACAACAAAATCAGCGCGCATTTTATGCACAAAGCGATTGCCGCGCATTGTGAATAACTGCCGGATTACGAAATCCATCGGCACAAGGCCGGCTCCAGATGAGGCTATGAGCAGAATACGTTGGCAGACAGATGACAGATCAATATATAGAAGATAGAGAAGAAGGAAGCAGAGAGGAGAAAGTAAGGTGTAAGTGAGGCGCGCTCCCAAGGTCACGCGCCACCTTCAAAACGTCAGCGGGCACTTGAGCAAAGTATCAGACAAGTGAGAGTATCAATCAGGAGAGTATGGATTCTAGGAAGTCCGTCATGTCGGACTCTTCCGCCGCCAGCTGGCCACTACCGAACTCTGCATTCCAGTCCAACAGGATCCGGGCCAGATTGCGCGCCTGGCCTGCGAGAGAAACCAGCTCCTCTTTACAATTCTTGGGGCCGGTGTAGAGCTTGAGTCGTCGGTGGCTATTGGCCAACTCATGGGCAGGATATCTCGAGCGGTACACTTCCAGCTTCCAGCGCAGTGAATGCACCATATTGCGGTAGAACACCAGCTTCGTTGGCAAATGCAGCAGGGAGAAATTTTCCAGATCGCCAAACAGCGTACAGTCCACGGCCAACACCTGGATACTCTGCCCTACGGGTGCCGCGACGATGGTCGCACTGCGGGGTTCCTCCAGCATCATGGACAGATCTCCAAACACCTCTCCCGGGCGGATTTCTGCAAGAGGCCTTTCTCCACGGGCTGCCGCATCATCGTCTACATGAACTTGCAGCTCCCCACGCAGCAGAAAATATACCCACTGATCCACATCACCGGCGTGCAGCAGTGCCTCGCCAGGCGCCAGGGTAACCAGGCGCGAACGCTTTAGTAAGACATCGTACTGCCATTCGCTGGTGGCGCGAATATCACGAAAGAGATGAATGACGTTTAAAAGACGATCCACCGCATCGCGCGGGTAATCACTGAGCGGTTTGTAATCCATGTAAATCTTGGCGGTATGAAAAGGCTAGTGAAAGGTACTGCAGTTTTGCAACAGGTCGCAGAGAATAACAACGCACCGATTGATAGCACATTCTAGGGGTAAAGAGGCAACTGTCTTCCCCGAGAGCGTACGAATTTAAGGAAACGAGACATTTTACCCATTTCGGGCTTGAACTCCATTACAGTTAAAGTAGAGTTGAGTCGATCCTCGATGAAATTCATTTCCTAATGGGCATTTTTTGCTCGAATAATGGCGCACTGAATTTGATCCGGGTCCGCGCCTTTCGGGGGGAGGGCGCGATCGAAGTTGCTGCTTGTCCTGTCTGGGGTATTTTGGAGGATCTTCAGCGCTTTATCTGCCGGCTTCTGCCCATCCGGCTAGCAAAAGATACCAAAGCAAAAATGAAATCGACCAAAATTGTCATCGCCCTGCTGCTGTTTGCTACGGCTCTGACGGCAAAAGCGGCACCACTTCTCAACGGACTCGCACTAGAACAGCAATTCAACAAAGACCGTTATATTGCGGCAGTATATTCCGAGCGGCTAGCCAGTGATGTAAACGCGCTCCTCGACAACAATACACCCCGCAGCCTGCAGGTCCGCATTATCGCCGACAACCTGTCCGCTCGCCGTTTTCGCAACCAGTGGATGGAAGGTATTGCCATTAATAACCCAAGCAATACCCTGACAATGCAAGCGGAAAACATGGTGACCTTTGCCAACCTGTTCAAAGGCCGCCTGAAGACCGGAGACCAGCTGCGTATCGACTTCGCTGCAGACACCGGCACCACGTCGATTTCACTCAACGACATACTGCTGGGCACCATTGAAAACCGGGAGTTTTTCAACACCCTGCTGCGTGCCTGGATTGGCCCGGTGCCCCCCTCAACCGACTTCCGCGACAACCTGCTGAAAGCCGGCCAGGCGGATTCCGGTCTGCTCGCGACCTTCGAAGGCCTGCAACCAGAGGCCGGTCGCGTTGCCGAGATTGCCGCACAGGTGGATGAGCAGGAAGCCACAGAGCAAACCGCGTCGACAAACACCAAGCCTGAGGAACCAGCAAAACCCGAACTGGCTCAGGTGGCCGCGATCAGCAAGATCAAACCAGGACTGGCCGACATTCCACCACCCACCCTGGCCTCCATTGGCACACCAGCGGTCGATTCACCGGCATCCGCGCGTCCGCAGCCACAGTCGCAAACCGCCGCCGCCAACATTGTCCAGCCCAAACCTTTGAAGCCCACCACCACCCGCCCGGCAGCACCGCCAATGGACGAAGATGAGCTGGAAGAAGAGGACGAAGCACCACTTACCGCTGACATGATTCTGGCCCGCCAGATTTATCACTCTATGCTGCTGCGCCACACCTTCAAGCACATCAGCTACCCGAAACGCGCGCTGGACCGCGGCCAGGAGGGCAGCGTGCGCCTCAATGTCACCATCGACAACAAGGGCAATGTGAAAGACGTGACCACCGTGCAGGAGTCCCGCTATGCCAGCCTCAACCGCGAGGCACTGGATGCGGTGGAGCGTGCGGGGCCCTACCCGGCAACACCAGAGCAACTGAAAATGAACGAATACAGGTTTTCAGTGCCAATCACTTTCCGACTGCCGAACTAAACCCCGTCAGCCATGCAAAACCCCGCAGATGCGGGGTTTTTTGTGCATCCATCCCCCTCCGCTCTCACCTCCGACCTTATCGCTCATTCGCGGCAATTCACCGCAATTTCCCTTGCCGGGAACTACGCCCGGTGCATACTACGCGATCGATTTCCTTTCCGGCGTCTCGCTGGTCAACCACGATAAGTCCAAACAACAAGCCCAAAAGGCCAACCATGAACAAACTGCTATTACCCTTGGCTATTGCCGGCGCTATCGCCGGTATCAATCTGACCGGCTGTGCTAAGTCTGACAACGCCGCTGCCGAACTGACCCAGGGCAGCAAGCCCGCGACTGAAGCTAACGTATCCCAACAGGCGGGGCTGAGTTCCGGGATCGACCTTTCCGCCATGGACACTAACGTGCGCCCACAGGATGACTTTTTCAGCTATGTGAACGGCACCTGGATGAAAAACACGGAAATCCCCGCGGACAAATCCAGCTGGGGCGCCTTCTACATGCTGCGCGACAAAGCCACCGAAGAAGTGAAGACCCTGATCATGGAAGCCGGCGAACACGCCGACAATGCCGGTGCCAAGCAGATCGGCGACCTGTACAACAGCTTCATGAACGAAGAGGTGATCGAAAAGAAAGGCTTCACAGCAATCGCTGGCGAATTGGCCAAAGTAGACGCGATCAACTCCGCTAAAGATCTCACCGACTTCTTTGCCTATGCGGACACCGTCGGTTACAGCACACCGTTCGGCGCCGGTATCTGGCAAGACCTCAAAGACGTAGAAAATTACATTGCGGTACTGTGGCAAGGAGGTCTCGGCCTGCCCGATCGCGATTACTACTTCGATGAAACCGAAAAAGGCCAGAAACTGCAGCAGGCTTACCGGGACTATCTGGTGAAGGTCCAGCAGCTCGCCGGGCTGGATAATGCCGAAGCCAACGCCGACGCCATCTACGCACTGGAAAAAAGCCTGGCAGCCCATCACCGCACCCGGGTTGATAACCGCGATCCGGAAAAATATTACAACAAGAAGTCCGTGGCTGAACTGAAAGCACTGCTGCCCGCCGTCGACTGGGACAGTTACCTGCAGATGGCGCACCTGGAAAAAGCCGAAAACTTCATGGTTGCCCAGCCTGAATACCTGCAAGCGGTCAGCCAGATTGTTACCAATACCGACCTCGAAACCTGGAAGCGCTATCTCAAGATCAAGGTAATTTCCTCTGCAGCGCCCTACCTGCACAGCGAAATTGCCCAGGCAAACTTCGACTTCTACAGCACCACCATCCGCGGTGTCGAGCAGATGCAACCGCGCTGGAAACGCGCCGTTGAATTCGTTAACGGCTCTGTCGGCGAGCTGGTGGGACAACGTTACGTAGAAAAGTACTTCCCCCCGGAAGCCAAGGCGCGCATGGTTGAGTTGGTGAACAACCTCAAAGCCGCCTACGGTGAATCCATCGAATCGCTCACCTGGATGAGCGAAGAAACCAAGCAACAGGCACTGGAGAAGCTCGCCAACTTCACCACCAAAATTGGCTACCCGGACCAATGGCGCGATTACAGCGCACTGGAAGTCAGCGCCGACAATCTGGTAGGCAATGCCATTGCCGCGACCCTGTTTGAGACTCTGAACGAGCGCAACAAACTGGGTAAACCCCTGGATCGCAGCGAGTGGGGTATGAGCCCACAGACCGTAAACGCCTACTACAATCCGCCGATGAACGAGATTGTATTCCCCGCAGCCATCCTGCAGCCGCCGTTCTTCAATATGCAGGCAGATGACGCCGTCAACTACGGTGGTATCGGCGGTGTGATCGGCCACGAGATCGGCCACGGTTTCGATGACAAGGGCAGCAAGTTTGACGGCAAGGGCTACCTGAACAACTGGTGGACCGACTCCGACCTCAGCAACTTTGAAGGCCTTACCGGCAAGCTGGTTGCACAGTACAACGGCTTCGCACCGCTGGAAGGTGAACACGTAAACGGCGAACTGACCCTGGGTGAAAATATCGGTGACCTTTCCGGCCTCGGTATTGCCTACAAGGCCTATAAAATGTCTCTGAACGGCAAAGAGGCTCCGGTCATTGACGGCTTCACTGGCGACCAGCGCGTGTTCCTCGGCTGGGCGCAGGTGTGGCGCGCCAAGATGCGCGATGAGGCCCTGAGTGAGCGCCTGAAAACCGATCCGCACTCCCCTGCGGAGTACCGGGTACAAGGTGTACTGCCGAATATTGAAGCGTTCTACTCCGCGTTTGACGTGAAGGAAGGCGATGGTATGTACCTGCCAAAAGAAGATCGCGTTGTAATTTGGTAGTACTAATTTGGTAGTCATAATCTGCCAACCCCGGGAGCGCGGAGCACCAGCTCCGCTTGCGGGCCACAAGGCCCGCCTCCTCCCCCCGCGTTTCCCCACTGCTCGCCTACCCTGACATCGCCCTACAATCTCCCCCACTCCCCCCGCCAATGGATTACCATTGCAGCAAAGGACTTCGGGAGACCCTAATGGCCCACCAGAATCAATTCCAGCTACTCGGCAGCCGCCGTTTTTTTCCCTTCTTCTGCACCCAGTTCCTCGGCGCCTTTAACGACAATGTATTCAAGAATGCCCTGATCGTTATGATCGCCTTCCGGCTCGCCGCGGACCAGGCGAACTTCCTGATCAATCTGGCCGCGGGCCTGTTCATCCTGCCGTTCTTTCTGTTCTCAGCCACCGCCGGACAGGTAGCCGACAAAACCGACAAAAGTGTGCTGATCCAGCGTATCAAGCTCGCGGAGATTGGCATTGCCATCTTCGGCGCAACCGCGCTCTACAGCGGCAACAATTACCTCTGCCTGACGGTGCTGTTTTTACTTGGGGTTCAGTCCGCATTTTTTGGTCCGGTGAAATACGCGATATTGCCCCAGCACCTGCGTAAAACTGAGCTGGTAAGCGGCAATGCCCTGGTGGAAATGGGCACCTTTGTATCGATCTTGCTGGGGACCATCGTCGGCGGCCTGCTGGCGGCTCACACCGGCGAAGGTGAACTGGGGGTAGTGTTTATTTCCGCAATCATCATTGCCGTCGCGGCTCTCGGATACCTGGCGGCGCGCGCCATTCCCGCCGCCACGGCTCCCGCCCCCGATATCGACATCAACTACAACCCGGTTTCCCAGACCCGGGACATACTGCAGGAAGCGGCAAAAACACCGTCGGTGTTTTACGCGATTATCGGTATCTCCTGGTTCTGGCTGTTGGGTGCGGCCTATCTGACCCAGATACCCAGTCTGACCCGCAACGTACTGGGTGGCAGTGAATCCCTGGTGACCCTGCTGCTGTGCTGTTTCACTGTCGGCGTGGCAGTCGGCTCACTACTGTGCGGACGCCTCTCGCGCGGCCGTGTAGAACTGGGACTGGTGCCGATTGGCGCTGCCGGACTCACCGTGGCCGGTGCACTGCTCGCGACGGCCACCGGTTCCTTCATTCCATCGGGCACCACGACCGCCATCGCCTTCTGGGCCAGTGAGGGCTCTTTCGCCATTCTCACCAATCTGACCCTGATCGGTATTTTTGGCGGCTTTTACATAGTGCCTCTGTACTCGATGATGCAGGAACGCTCGGCCCCGCAAATCCGCGCGCGCATCATTGCCGTGAACAATGTGATGAATGCCTTGTTTATGGTGGTCGCGGCGGTAATGGGTATCGTATTCCTGAATAAGCTGGGCGCGAGTATTCCCCAGTTCTTCCTGATCATCGCGCTGATGAATGCGGCGGTTGCGGTATTTGTATTTACCAAAGTGCCGGAATTCACCATGCGCCTGTTGATCTGGCTGCTCTCCCATACCATGTACCGGGTCAAACACGAAGGGTTGGAACAGATTCCCGCGGAGGGGCCAGCGATCATCGCCTGCAATCATGTCAGTTATGTAGACGCACTGTTACTGGCCGGTGCGGTGCGCCGACCAATCCGTTTCATCATGTACAAGCCCATCTACGAAATCCCGGTACTGCACTTTATTTTCAAAACCAGCCGCGCGATTCCCATCTGCTCAAAGGAAAAGGATCCGCAGGGCTACGCGCAGGCGTTTGAAGCTATCGAACAAGGGCTGAAAGATGGTGACCTGCTGGGTATTTTCCCCGAGGGTCAGCTGACCAAAGACGGGGAATTACAGCCGTTCAAGGCCGGAATTGAAAAGATTCTACAGCGCACGCCGGTACCGGTGATTCCCATGGCCTTACGAGGACTGTGGGGCAGTTTTTTCAGCCACAAGGACGGCAACGCGTTTAGTACGCTACCCAGAAGATTCTGGTCGAAAGTTTCAGTGGTAGCGGGAGATCCCGTTGCTGCGGCAGAGTGCAAAGCTGAGCAATTGCAGGCAACTATCCTCGGATTACGGGGGGAGAGTCGCTAGCGCGCGCTGGTTTGACGGGAAAATTGTGTAGCCCTGCGGTTGCTTCACCGCAGGGCTGCTAGCCAAGGGATTACAGCGCAGCCAGTGCCGCTTCGTAATCCGGCTCATCGGCAGTTTCTGCCACCTGTTCGGTGTAGGCTACGTTGCCACTCTCATCGATAACCACGACCGCACGGGACATCAGGCCTTTCAGTGGCCCCGTCTCGAATGCCACACCGTAATCACTGCCAAAACCTGAGCGGAAGGTAGAGCCCAGCTTCACATTTTCAATCCCTTCAGCGCCGCAGAAACGGGTCATGGCGAAAGGCAGATCCGCCGATATACAGACCACCACCGTATTGTCCAGGGACGCCACTTTTTCATTGAATGCGCGCACAGACATGGCACAGGTTGGCGTATCTACGGAGGGGAAAATATTCAATACCACACGCTTGCCCGCCAGCTCGGACAGAGTCAGCTCGGACAAATCGCCCTGCACCAGGGTGAAATCCGGCGCCTGACTACCAACTGCCGGCAGTTCTCCAACGGTAGTGATTGGGTTTCCTTTCAGGGTGATAGTGGCCATTAGGTATTCCTTTATTCAGCGTGGTTAAAGTCCCGGCAGCATGCCGAGGGGCAACAGCAAAGTCAATTGGCATACCAGAAACAAAAAACCCCGCAATAAGCGGGGTTTTTATTACACCATTTCTGAATATTGTCGGCTCAGTGTTCAGAGGACACCCGCCCGAAATTTCCTTCCATTTCGGCGGCCAGAAAAGACATCACCACCCAGGCGGCGACATTCTGTTTGAGGATTTCCGGATCTACCTTGTCCAGAGTATCGTTTGGCGTGTGGTGATAATCGAAGTAATCACTACCATCCTGGAACAGCCCCATCGCTGGCACACCGCGCGCAACAAAGACACTGCTGTCCGGGCCGCCGGAAGACTGGTTGTTGCCACGCTCAATGCCGAGTGGCGCCAGTAATTGCATCATCTGGTCAGCGATGACGAATTTACTTTCCGGAATACGGGTATCAAAGCGCCACACCTTGCCAGCTCCGAAATCGGATTCAGACACCATGATGATCTTATCCAGGTCATTTTCATGGGCTTCTACATATTGTCGGGCACCCACCAGACCAATTTCCTCAGCACCAAACAACACCACCCGCAGGGTGCGGCGAGGACGTTGCGGCAACTCGGCAATCAGGCGTGCGGTTTCCATCACAATCGCCACACCAGCGCCATCGTCGAGGGCACCGGTGCCTTCGTCCCAGCTGTCGAGGTGGGCACCAATCAGCACCACTTCTTCCGGCTTCTCACGGCCAACGACTTCGCCGACCACGTTGAAGGATGGGCCATTTTCCAGGCGTTCGTTGTGGGTATCTAGCTTCACCTGCACCGGCTTGCCGCGCTTCAGCATTGCTTCCAGCAGATTGGCATCGGGCGCCGACAGGGCCAGTGCCGGTACCGGGTTTTCGACACCGTCGATGGACATCATTCCGGTATGCGCAAAGCGGTCGGAATCGGTGCCCACGGAGCGCAGCAGCAGAGCAGCGGCGCCTTTTTCTGTAGCCGCACGCATGCCCTTGCTGCGCCCCGCGGCAGCCGGACCGTAGCCTTCTCCGGTACGCGCGCGCTCCATACGCTTGTTGATAAAAGCAATCTTGCCTTTTATCTTCCGGGCCGGCGCTTTCTGCAGGGCCTCTACATCGGCGAACTCGACAATTTCTGCAGTCAGTCCACCTTCCGGCGTCGCCGCACCATACCCCAGGGAAGTCACCACCAGCGGTTGCGGGTAAGGCGCGACCACTTCTGCGTGAGCGTGTCCGCGCACCCAGCGTTTTACATCGATTTGCTCGGTATAGACGCGATCAAAGCCCAGGTCTTTCATTTTTTGCTGCGCCCACGCCACCGCGCGCTCATCCCCTTCGGTGCCGGCACGGCGGGGACCTACTTCAACAGTAAGCGATTCCACCAGGCTGTAGGCATCGGAAGAATCCAGTGCGCGATCCCGCAGTACTTCCGCTACCGACACGTCTTCCTGCTTGAGTGGCATGGCCTGAGTGGCGGCCACCAACAGCGCAGCTGCCAGGCCTCCAGTAACATTGATCAGTGGTTTCAACATGGGGTTCAACATGGGGTTCAACATGAGCTTCAACATAGTTTCTCCCGATATAACTCGTTAAATTATTGTGAGTTTTGAGGCTCGCAATGGAGGCTCAATCCTGCTGAGGCAGAGCGAGCAAGCGTTCGCGCACTTCCCGCAACTTGCTCAGTCCGGCTTCAGTAAACAGATACGGTATTTTACCGGTGTATTCTTCTTCCTCGATCTGCAGGCACTCGAGGCGCAACTGCTCCAGAGGAGGGTCGTGACGCATGGGGTAACAGGTCAACGCCCGCCACTCGTTATCGTCCGCCTGACCTGCAATGACATCTTCGAGTCCGCGCTGGAACTGGGCCCGCTCCATGCGAAAGCGCGGTGTGCGCATATGCATCAGCCCCCACACGATCACCGCGAACACAGCAAATGAAAGGCATACCGTCACGGCAATGGTCATTGGCTATGCCTCCTGCAAATGTGCTTCCTGTAAATGTTGCGCTGCGACCCTTAACGACGCGGAAAAGTAGCCGGCTCAGCGACAACAATCAGACCGTGTCGATGTCGGTCTGATATTCCGGATTTCGCCCGCGGTACTTGCTGAAGCGCTTCTGGATTTCCTGCATATCCGCTTCCAGATCACCGGTGGGATGATAGAGGGAATCGATGCAGATTCGCTTGGTGGGGAAATCCCAGGCGACCAGCAATACCGGTACACCCGCCGCATTGGCGATACGCAGGAATCCATTTTTCCACTTGTGCGCTTTCTTGCGAGTGCCTTCCGGAGTGATAGCAACCCACATTTTTTCGTTCTGCCGGAACTGGTTCGCTACCTGTTTGGCCATACCGCCGGCAGCGGAACGATCGGTAGGAATACCACCCAGCGCCATAAACAGCCCTTTAAACGGGAAGAAAAACGCCTCTTTCTTCATCATCCAGGAGGCCTTGAGCTTGAGCGCCATGATAAATGGCATGGCTACCACAAAGTCCCAGTTGGATGTGTGCGGAGCCAGGGCCACCATCAATTTCTTTTCCGCCGGGAAATTGCCGTCAAACCGCCAGCCGAGCATTTTGACGATCAACAGCCCGATACCCTGGGTAAACCAGTTGCCCACCCGCGGCATTTCTTCCGGCAGCTGCGCGGGGATTGTTGTTTTCTTTACGGCTGTCACTGCGAAAATCTCTTGTTGTTACTACTGCTGATACTATTGCTGCTAATGCGACGGTTACGGCAAAAATTTCCGGATCAATGCTCACGGGTTGCGTAAAAGCGTATTTCCTTGTGGCGCTCCTGCGCCAGTTGCAGGTTAACCCGTGTCGGTGCCAGATAGGTAAGGTGGCCGGAACCGTCCAGAGCCAGGTTGATACTGGCCTTGTTCTTGAAATTTTCCAGCTCCCTGGCACTGTCGCTGTCTACCCAACGCGCAGTGTTTACATTCACATTTTCGTAAATGGCTTCCACCTTGTATTCATCTTTCAGGCGGTAAGCTACCACCTCAAACTGCAGCACCCCCACCGCGCCAACAATGATGTCATTGTTGTCCAGGGGGAAAAACACCTGGGTGGATCCTTCTTCCGACAACTGCTGTAGGCCTTTCTGTAACTGCTTCAGTTTCAGCGGGTCCTTCAGGCGGATGCGGCGAAACAGTTCCGGGGCAAAGTTGGGAATGCCCGTAAACTTCAGGCTCTCGCCCTCGGTAAAGGTATCGCCAATCTGAATGGTGCCGTGGTTGTGCAGCCCGATGATATCGCCGGCAATGGCCACTTCCACATGGGTGCGGTCGCCCGCCATAAAGGTCACTGCATCGGCGATTTTCACATCCTTGCCGATGCGAACGTGCTTCATCTTCATGCCCCGGTTATAGGTTCCCGAGCACACTCGCATAAACGCGATGCGGTCGCGGTGTTTCGGGTCCATATTTGCCTGGATCTTGAACACAAAACCGGTGAACTTGTCTTCCTCGGGTTCTACCGTGCGCTCGCTGGTCTCCCGCGGCTGCGGGCCCGGGGCCCACTCCACAAAGCCATCCAACATCTCTCGCACGCCGAAGTTACCCAGCGCAGTACCGAAAAATACCGGGGTCAACTTGCCCTCGCGGTACTCGTCCAGGTCAAATTCGTGGGTCGCGCCACGCACCAGATCGATTTCATCTCGGATATCGTCCGCATATTCACCGAGCAGGGCGTCGGCCTCGGCGGAATCCAATCCCTTGATCTGGATATCGTCGGGAATCGTGTGTCCCTGCCCCTGCTTGAACACATGGATAGTGTCCGTGTACAGGTTGTACACGCCCTTGAAATTTTTGCCGGAAGAGAGCGGCCAATTGATTGGCGCCGCCTTGATGTTCAGTACTTCCTCGATCTCGTCCATCACCTCGATGGGGTCGCGGATATCCCGGTCCAGCTTGTTGATGAATGACAGGATCGGCGTGGTACGCAGACGACACACGTTCATCAGCTTGATGGTGCGGTCCTCCACACCTTTGGCCCCGTCGATCACCATCAGTGCCGAGTCCACGGCGGTGAGCACCCGGTAGGTGTCCTCCGAGAAGTCTTCATGCCCCGGGGTATCCAGCAGGTTAACCACTCGCTGCTTATAGGGGAACTGCATCACCGAGGAAGTCACGGAGATACCCCGCTCCTGCTCCATGGTCATCCAGTCCGAGCGCGCGTGGGGGCCCTTTTTGCCCTTGACCGAGCCCGCCAGCTGAATGGCATTTCCGAACAACAGGAGCTTTTCGGTCACCGTGGTCTTACCGGCGTCCGGGTGGGAAATGATGGCGAAGGTGCGGCGGCCATTGATGCCCGCCAGTGAAGAACTCTGGCCCATAGTCTTGGTGGTGATACAGCTAAAATAAGGGGCGCATTATACACGTCCAGGCCCAGGGAAGCGGGTGGAACTCGTCAGACTATGCATGCCTGTGAACATCGGGTCACCAGCGTGGGACCTGTTGCCGGCGACGAGATTTCACGGTTTCGGAATTCGAGCATGTAATTTGGCTTCCGAAGAGTGCAGCTTGCGCGCATCCATGGCTGTTACACTGCCTATGGTCTTTAAGTCATAAACCCAGAGGAACCCCATGAACCCTACGCGACTCCAGCGGCTGAGATCTGAGCTGGTTGGCCAGCAAATCGATGCATTCCTGGTCCCCCGCGGCGATGAATACCAGAACGAGTATGTACCCGCCGCTGACGAGCGCCTCGCCTGGCTTACCGGGTTCACCGGCTCCGCGGGCCTCGCCGCTCTCGCTCGCGATCGCAACGCGCTGTTCGTCGATGGCCGTTACACCTTGCAGGCGGCGCAGGAAATTGGCTCTCAACCCATCGAACAGCAAAGCCTATCCGCTGCCGACATCGCCAACTGGCTGTGTGACGCGCTGAATGAAGGGGATACTCTCGGCTACGATCCGCGCCTGCATACCGAGCCTGCACTGGCCCCGCTGAAAAAGCGGCTCACTGAGTGCGGCATTCTGCTGCGCCCTCTGGATGACAACCCCATCGACCGTATCTGGGAAAACCGCCCTGCCTCTCCCAATGGCGTGGCATGTCCCCACCCCCATACCTTCACCGGCGAAGATTCCGCCAGCAAACGCCAGCGTATTGCCCAGTTACTCACGGATAAAAAACAGGATGCCCTGTGGCTTGCCAATCCGGAAGTCTGTGCCTGGCTGTTCAATATCCGCGGTAGTGATATTCCTCACTTGCCGGTGGCGCTGTCTATGGGATTTCTCTACCAGGACGGCAGTGCGACCCTGTATCTGGCGGACGGCGCCAGCAGCGACGCCCTGCGCCAACACCTGGGAAGGGAAGTAGAACTCGTCAGTGACAAACCCCAACTGTTTGCCGCCGCCGAACGGCAGCATGTACAGAAAGTCTGGGCGGATCCGCTTCTGACCAACTGCTGGACCCTGCAACAGCTCAGAAACCGGGAAATGCACCTGCTGCTGGAACGAGACCCCATCACCGGCGCCAAGGCACGCAAAAATGCCGTCGAGCTGGCTGGCAGTCGCGCTGCGCACGTTCGCGACGGCGCCGCCCTGTGCGAATTTCTCGCGGAACTACCTAAGGCGGTGCAGCAGGAAAACTTTGGCGAACTGGAAGCCGTGCAACTGCTACGCAGCAAACGCGAACTTCGCGAGGGCTTTACCGACGACAGTTTCGATTCCATTTCCGGCTATCGCGGCAACGGCGCCATCGTCCACTACCGGGTCAGCCCAGAATCCAGCCTGCCGATGAAGGCGGAGGGTATCTACCTGATCGATTCCGGTGGTCAGTACCCGGATGGCACCACAGATGTCACCCGCACCGTGGCACTGGGAGCATTCCCGGCACCAGCAAAAGAGCACTTTACCCGTGTACTCAAGGGGCATATCGCCATTGCCACCTTGCGTTTTCCCATCGGCACCTGCGGCGAACAAATCGATGCCTTTGCACGGAAATCGCTGTGGGATGCGGGACTGGATTACGCCCACGGCACCGGCCACGGTGTGGGCAGTTTTCTCAGTGTACACGAGGGACCCCAGCGGATTGGCAAGGCTGCCACCAATGTGGCGCTAGAGGCCGGGATGATTGTCTCCAACGAACCGGGGTTTTATCTCACCGACGAGTACGGCATCCGCATAGAGAACCTGATCTTTGTGAAGGAGAGTGCCGACTACCCGGGCTTTCTGGAGTTTGAAGATCTGACTCTGGCACCCATTGATCGCCATCTGATTGAGCCGACGCTGCTGAGCGACAGCGAGCTGGAATGGCTGAACCGCTACCACCGGAAAGTACGGGAAGCTCTGCTGCCACTGGTCAACGAGCAAACCCAGGAGTGGCTGCAGGCGGCCACCAAACCGATCGCCAGGGGCGAGGTACTGTAGATGCCTACGACGCCCGCGCGCCTTGTTTGCGCGGGCGTTTCAAACAGTGAATCGCTGTTACTTGGCCAGCACACTCTTGCCCATCCCACTCTCTGACTCGGCAGCCCGCGCAGCCAGGTAACCCCGCAGCCACCACCAGGCCACTCCTCCCAGCAACAGATTGGAAACCAGAGTGGCCACGAACAGCCCCTGAATACCCCAGAGTTTGTTGCCCAGCCATGCCAGCGGCAGATAGAGGCCCAGCACCCGCAAAAAGGAAATCAGGGTCGCGGGAAGGGGGTGACCGAGGCCATTGAAGGCAGCATTCGCCGACATCACAAACCCGTAACCCGCATAGCTGAATGGCACCAGGCTCAGATAAGCCACCGCCACAGCGACCACCTGTGGCGAGTCGCTGAAAAGAGAGACTAGCGGTGCACCCAGCAGCCACAGCAACACAGCCATACCCACCCCGAAAAAGATACAGAACCGCGCCAGCACCGATATGGTCTGCTGCAAGCGCTCATGTATCCCCGCCCCGGCGTTCTGTCCCATGAACGGTCCAACTACGGATGAAAGGGCGTAAAACACGATCAGCGCCACAGGCTCGATACGCAGCGCCACTCCAAGCCCCGCGACCGCATCAGCACCATGAGCGGCCACCAGTGCTACCACCACGCCGCCAGACATGGGAATGATCACGTTGGTGGCAATCGCCGGCAGCCCTACCGACAACAAACTCCGCCACGATGCCTTCAGTTGCGGCCAGTGCCGGCTAGGCAGTGCCAGTATCTGCTCCCGGCTCACCAGTATGTAGAGCGCTATGGCGAAGCTCAGCCCCCGCGCAATGACCGTAGCCAGTGCCGCCCCTTCCAGCTCCAGCCGCGGGAAACCGAATAGGCCGAAAATCAGCAATGGATCGAGAATCAGGTTAAACAACGCCACCGCCAGCATGATCCGCCCGGTTAGGGCGCTGTTGCCGATGGCGCGCAGCGCCGACAGCGATACCATCGGCACCACTGCAAATACCGCCCCCAGATACCAGGTCACCATATAGTCACCAATGAGTGGCAGCAGCCGCTCCTGGGCACCCAGCAACCGGAACAACGGCTCTACAGTCAGCAGCCCCGTTACACTGACCAATGTTGCGATCAGCAACGCCAGCAAGGTGGCGTCGCTCACCAACCGTTTCACCTGCGCCATGTCACCCGCGCCATAGGCCCTTGCCACGGCGGATGAGGTTCCCGCTCCCAGGCCGATGGCCAGTGCGTTAACGACCATCACCACGGGGAAGGTAAAACTCATCGCAGCCAGTGGTGCATCTCCCAACTGGGCTACAAAATAGGTATCCACCACGTTGAATGACATGGTGGCGAGAATGCCCCAGACCATGGGTAACGCCAGGCGCTGCAGATGGCCGGCGACGGAGCCGTCAAGTAATGAGGGGTTTTTGCTACTGGGCATGGGTGTGGTGAAAACCGGCGAGGTAGTGCGCTATCTCTAAAGAAGGCGCTAAAAATTGAACGACTATTCTAGGGCCTCAGCCCGGAAAATTCGACGGCCGGCATGGAAAATCCGTTCCGCTTACAATGTACCCGTGTCAGAGATCCAGGCTCATAAGCAACGCATCTTCCCGGCTTCCGTCGGCCTTCGGGTAATAATTTTTGCGGCGACCGTCTTCGGAAAATCCGAGCTTGTGATACAGGCCGCGGGCAGCGCGATTGGAGGCTCGCACCTCCAGTAACACCCGCGCGACGTCTTCTGGCAGCTGCGCGAAAACCTGCTGTAAAAGCCTTGCGCCCAGCCCTCGCCGGCGCCACTGTGGCGCCACCGCGACATCGAGGATTTCCAGTTCATCAAATACCTGGCTGGCGACGCAGCAGGCGGCGATATCGCCGCACTCTGCACGCAATATCCAGCACTGATGACCGGAAGCGAGGCTGTCGCGATACTGAGCTTCACTCCAGGGGTGACTGTGGGCGCTGCGGGCGAGTATCGCCAACGCGTCACAATCCTCCGAGGCGGCCCGCTCGAGGCGAAGCGCTGTGTCAGAGGAAGGTGAGGGAGAAATATCTTTCGGGGGCGAATTCACAGAGGCGAACTTCCGTGCGCGGCCACGTGGGCGGCGGGTCGTTTTAGCGACGAGTCTGCTCGGGATACTGCTTGCGTAGCAGTTGCCACAGTTCTCGCTTGCGTAAGGGGTCTCGCAATAGCTCAGTGAGGCTGGGCATGACAATGACTTTTGTCCCGTGCCAGTCCGCAACTGCCTCATCCATCGACAACGGTGCGCAGTATTCCCGCGCCTGACTCCCCATCAGCCAGATGGACTTCACCGGCTTTCTGGCGTAGGCCGCCTCCAGCCAGCTACTGCAGGTATCGCGGGCATCAGAGGCGCCGGCTGCGGCGGCAAAGGGATTTTCGGCCATTGGCCATTTCAGCTTGTCTTTTTCCGTGCCCAGCTGATGCCAGCCAAGCGCGCGGGCAATATTTCCAAACAGGGCTTCCACCGGTAACGCAGTACCAGGCTCACGGCTGTCAACGGCAAGCAGCTCCTCCCCCAACCACCAGCAATTGAGCACAAAGGGGCCAACACTGGGCTCGCGAGGCGCAATCGCTACCTGCTTGGGCGCTGCCGGAGCAATGCGGGTTTCCGCGGTGATACTGCCGATGACCCGGCTTACTTGGGGCTCAATGGCCGGTGGCCGCGCACCGGCGTCAGCGACAGGTTCCTCCAGGGTCGCCACGGTAGCGGGATCACTGGTATTCCCGGAGCCACCAACCGCCGCCATCAGGGCCGCCGCCGGAGCATCCTCCAGGGCCTCGCCCTCGACCGGAGACGGCAGCACCGCCTGCAATGGCTCCGGAGCCAGTGGCAGACGGAATCTGGGCATATAACTGGTCACACCCAATGCCGTTAAATATTCCGTCCGTTGCCGTTCGTTCACACTGACTCCCGCCTGCTACCCGATTAAACGCCTTGCGGCTTACTGCCTTTGCTGGCCAGCAAGTTTAAAGCATCCAGATAAGCTTTGGCGGATGCAACCAGAATATCTGTATCCGCGCCCACGCCATTGACCAGTTTCCCGTCGAGTTCGAGCCGCACGGTCACGCTGCCTTGAGAGTCAGTTCCCTGAGTCACAGCGTTCACAGAGTACAGTTTCAGGTCTGCATTGCTGCCCACTACGGACTCGATGGCTTTGAACGTGGCGTCCACCGGACCACTGCCCTCTGCGCTGCAGGATGTCACTTCACCGTCGATAACCAGCTGAAGCTGCGCCTGCGGATTGCTGCCGCTCTTGCTGCGCACATCGAGATCCTGCAACTGGTAGAGCTCTACCGGTTCCGAGGCACCGGAGATCAACGACTGCAGGTCTTCGTCGAAGATTTCGTGTTTCTTATCCGCGAGATCTTTGAAACGCTGAAACAGTACGTTGAACTCTGCCGAGTCCGCAAAGGTCACGCCCAATTCTTCGTAGCGAGCCTTCACCGCGGCGCGCCCGGAGTGCTTACCCAGAACCAGGCGATTGTTTCCCCAGCCCACATCCTCTGCACGCATGATTTCGTAGGTTTCGCGGTGTTTGAGAATACCGTCCTGGTGAATGCCGGACTCGTGGGCAAACGCGTTGGCGCCGACGATAGCCTTGTTCGGCTGTACAGGGAATCCGGTAATCGACGACACCAGACGGGAAGTGGGCACGATATGACTGGCATCGATACGGGTATCCACGGGGTACAGATCCTGCCGGGTCCGCACTGCCATTACGATCTCCTCGAGAGATGCATTGCCTGCGCGCTCGCCGAGACCATTGATAGTGCACTCTACCTGGCGTACACCATTCATCACCGCAGACAGGGAGTTGGCCACCGCCAATCCCAAGTCGTTATGGCAGTGGGTGGAGAAAATGGCGAGATCTGAATTAGGCACACTCTCAATCACCCGTCGGAACATCGCACCATACTCACCCGGCTCTCCGTAACCCACGGTATCGGGAATGTTAATGGTGCGGGCACCCGCCTTGATCACCGCCTCAATGATCCGGTACATGAATTCCGGCTCCGAACGGCTGCCATCTTCGAGGGAAAATTCCACATCGTCCGTAAAGCGGCGTGCCGTCGTAACCGCTTCCACCGCCCGCTGCAGTACCGCTTCCGGCTCCATCTGCAGTTTGTACTTCATATGAATAGGCGAAGTGGCAATAAAGGTATGGATACGGCCGGAGTTGGCCTTTTTCAACGCCTCAGCAGCGCGCAGAATATCCGGTCCAACGGCGCGGGCAAGACTGCATACGGTAGAGTCCTTGACGGTCTCGGCCACCGCCTGCACCGCTTCGAAATCGCCCTGGCTGGCAATGGCAAAGCCCGCTTCAATCACATCTACCTTCATGCGTTCCAGCATGGTGGCAATGCGGACCTTTTCCTCCTTGGTCATGGAAGCGCCGGGGCTCTGCTCGCCATCGCGCAATGTAGTATCAAATATGACTAATTTATCTTTTTTAGTGTTCATCAGGGCTCTTCTCCTAGTCTGGCCCGAGGCTAAACAGCGGTAACTGCGCTGTCTATGCGCTACTCAAATTTAGTGCGGAATTCTGTCTGGTGGTGTGCGGATAAAATTATATGCCGCAGTACGCTAGTCGCAGGTGGCGCGTTAGCAGGGGATAAGCTAGCAGGCAGGTGAGTTTGGCGCTGGCGCGCAAAAAGGGAATGGAATATTGGCTCGCAAAGGTCATCGACATAGGTCCGGAGCTTTCCGGGCACCGGACCGGCACTATCGGGATAGTGGGGACAGTGACATTCATGGCTGCTGCTTCAATCTGGTTGATGGATTTCCACGCCCACCGCGGCGCGGTGACAGTGCAGGACTATACGCCTGCGGCCCCGCACAGATCAACAACCATCCTACTTAAACAGAAATATTGCCACCTTAAAGCAAAAATATGGGCACCGACACAGAAAACATAAAACACCCGTCCTAATTTGAGAAATTCTACGTGGTAAAATCTCAAGCCAGAAATGACCCCGCAAATGGCGGGGCCTGCGAATTCACAACAATTGTTCGATATCCACCCTCAGTGCTTCCGGCTTGTCTTTGGGCGCGTAGCGGTTAACCACCTCACCTTCACGATTTACCAGGAACTTGGTGAAATTCCACTTTATGCCCTCTGTACCGAGGATACCTGGCGCCGCCTTTTTCAGGTGGCTAAACAGGGGATGTGCCTTTTCACCATTCACATCCAATTTCGCGTACACCGGGAAACTCACTCCGTAGTTAAGCTCACAGAATTCCTGTATTTCGCTATCACTACCAGGTTCCTGCTGCCCAAACTGATTACAGGGAAATCCCAGCACCACCAGCCCTTTGTCTTTGAATTTCCGGTACAGATCTTCCAGCCCCTGGTACTGGGGCGTGAATCCACATTTGCTGGCAGTGTTGACCAGCAGCATCACCTTTCCTTTGAACTCAGCGAGAGTGGTCTCACGGCCGTCATGAGTGGTTACGGGTATGGCATAGAGGTCGTTCACGGAAATCTCCTTGGTGTAGTCGTCCAAACTCAAATTGAGACCACGTTAATTGTGCACAAAACAATTGGCAATGTTTTCCCGCCATGCACTGCGAGCAGAGCTACGTCCAGGCTGGCGCCCTTATTGTGGAAAACTGATTTTATTGGTGTTTTTCATGTTATCCACATGCACATTACTCACAGAAACACTGGACAGACCTGGGGATAAGTCCGGGATATTGGGTGTGAGCGGCGTGGTTACTGGGTTTGGATGAGCGTTTAAAAAAGCGACAGCGGGGTTTTGAGCGGTTTCCCGCCGCCAATTAACCTAAAAATTCGATTTCACAAACGAAAAAAGCCCTGACCGCGTTAGCGATCAGAGCTTTTGGAAAAAATTCATCGTATCCAAAAAACAAAACCCCCGCAGGATTCCTTGCGGGGGTTTTCTTTTTTAGATGCCTGACAAAGCTGCGAGCAGCTTTGGACTGCCGTAGGCAGCCCGGAGGGTGAGAGCCTTGGGCTCGAATCACCATGACCATTGCGCGCAGCGAAATTGGTCATCGGCAGGTGTAAAAGAAGAAAGGCCGTACAGTTCCCTGTACGGCCTTTCGGATTTGAAGCCTGACGATGACCTACTCTCACATGGGGAAGCCCCACACTACCATCGGCGATGTTGCGTTTCACTTCTGAGTTCGGCAAGGGATCAGGTGGTTCCACAACTCTATTGTCGTCAGGCAAACTGGCTTGGGTTGGCTTGGTCTTATGGGCTCTTTGCCCTGCGCTGCCGCTTGACTGTCCGTTTGCACTCGCTTTTTAGCGATAACAGTCAACCCAAATACTTCGGTAAAACATTCTGTAGTAATACACCGCAAGTCGATCAATCGAACACTGCGTCTCTCGGCTCACAATCCGCTGATCTCATTCGATCAGTCAATCGTTAGTAACCATCTCTGTTGTATGGTCAAGCCGCACGGGCAATTAGTACTGGTTAGCTCAACGCCTCACAACGCTTCCACACCCAGCCTATCAACGTGGTAGTCTTCCACGGCCCTTCAGGACTCTCAAGGAGTCAGGGAGATCTCATCTTGAAGGAGGCTTCCCGCTTAGATGCTTTCAGCGGTTATCCCGTCCGAACATAGCTACCGGGCAATGCCACTGGCGTGACAACCCGAACACCAGAGGTTCGTTCACTCCGGTCCTCTCGTACTAGGAGCAACTCTTCTCAAATCTCCAACGCCCACGGCAGATAGGGACCGAACTGTCTCACGACGTTCTAAACCCAGCTCGCGTACCACTTTAAATGGCGAACAGCCATACCCTTGGGACCGGCTTCAGCCCCAGGATGTGATGAGCCGACATCGAGGTGCCAAACACCGCCGTCGATGTGAACTCTTGGGCGGTATCAGCCTGTTATCCCCGGAGTACCTTTTATCCGTTGAGCGATGGCCCTTCCATACAGAACCACCGGATCACTATGACCTACTTTCGTACCTGCTCGTCATGTCTGACTCGCAGTCAAGCGCACTTATACCATTATGCTCATTGCATGATTTCCGACCATGCTGAGTGCACCTTCGTACTCCTCCGTTACTCTTTGGGAGGAGACCGCCCCAGTCAAACTACCCACCATACACTGTCCTCGATCCAGATCATGGACCAGAGTTAGAACCTCAAACATACCAGGGTGGTATTTCAAGGATGGCTCCACAGTGACTGGCGTCACTGCTTCAAAGCCTCCCACCTATCCTACACAAGTAGGCTCAAAGTTCAGTGCAAAGCTATAGTAAAGGTTCACGGGGTCTTTCCGTCTAGCCGCGGGTACACTGCATCTTAACAGCGATTTCAATTTCACTGAGTCTCTGGTGGAGACAGCTTGGCCATCGTTACGCCATTCGTGCAGGTCGGAACTTACCCGACAAGGAATTTCGCTACCTTAGGACCGTTATAGTTACGGCCGCCGTTTACCGGGGCTTCGATCAAGAGCTTCGCTTACGCTAACCCCATCAATTAACCTTCCGGCACCGGGCAGGCGTCACACCCTATACGTCCACTTACGTGTTTGCAGAGTGCTATGTTTTTAATAAACAGTCGCAGCCAACTGGTCACTTCGACCGCCAACAGCTTACGGAGCAAGTCCGATCACCGTCAGCGGCGTACCTTCTCCCGAAGTTACGGTACCATTTTGCCTAGTTCCTTCACCAGAGTTCTCTCAAGCGCCTTGGTATTCTCTACCTGACCACCTGTGTCGGTTTAGAGTACGGTTCACAATTGCCTGAAGCTTAGAAGTTTTTCCTGGAAGCAGGGCATCAACCACTTCGTCTCTTAAAGAGACTCGTCATCAGCTCTCAGCCTTAGGGACCCGGATTTGCCTAAGTCCCCAGCCTACTACCTTAAACATGGACAACCAATCGCCATGCTGGCCTAGCCTTCTCCGTCACTCCATCGCAGCAATTGCAAGTACAGGAATATTAACCTGTTTCCCATCGACTACGGCTTTCGCCCTCGCCTTAGGGGCCGACTAACCCTGTCCCGATTAGCGTTGGACAGGAACCCTTGGTCTTCCGGCGGGGAGGTTTTTCACCCCCCTTGTCGTTACTCATGTCAGCATTCGCACTTGTGATACCTCCAGCAGACCTCACAGTCCACCTTCAGCGGCTTACACAACGCTCCTCTACCATGCAACATAGTTGCATCCGCAGCTTCGGTTACCAGTTTGAGCCCCGGTATATCTTCCGCGCGGGCCGACTCGACTAGTGAGCTATTACGCTTTCTTTAAAGGATGGCTGCTTCTAAGCCAACCTCCTAGCTGTCTGGGCCTTCCCACATCGTTTCCCACTTAACTGGTATTTGGGACCTTAGCTGGCGGTCTGGGTTGTTTCCCTTTTCACGACGGACGTTAGCACCCGCCGTGTGTCTCCCGCGATTGCACTCCTCGGTATTCGGAGTTTGCATGGGGTTGGTAAGTCGGGATGACCCCCTAGCCCAAACAGTGCTCTACGCCGCAGGGTGAGACGCGAGGCGCTACCTAAATAGCTTTCGAGGAGAACCAGCTATCTCCCGGCTTGATTAGCCTTTCACTCCGATCCACAGGTCATCCCCTAATTTTTCAACATTAGTGGGTTCGGTCCTCCAGTTGATGTTACTCAACCTTCAACCTGCCCATGGATAGATCGCCGGGTTTCGGGTCTATTGCCTGCAACTAAACGCCCTATTAAGACTCGATTTCTCTACGGCTCCCCTATGCGGTTAACCTTGCTACAGACAATAAGTCGCTGACCCATTATACAAAAGGTACGCAGTCACAGAACAAGTCTGCTCCTACTGCTTGTACGTATACGGTTTCAGGTTCTATTTCACTCCCCTCTCCGGGGTTCTTTTCGCCTTTCCCTCACGGTACTGGTTCACTATCGGTCAGCTGGGAGTATTTAGCCTTGGAGGATGGTCCCCCCATATTCAGTCAAGATAACACGTGTCCCGACCTACTCGATTTCACTCAATGTGCCTTTTCGTGTACGGGGCTATCACCCTGTATCGCGGAACTTTCCAGATCCTTCCACTAAAACATAAAGAGCTTAAGGG